>NZ_JAHPPD010000061.1 GCF_019061365.1 Lentilactobacillus dabitei | reverse complement strand
AAAAAGGCATTCGATTGTGTTATCTGAAGAATAACATGCTCGAATGCCTTTTTGAATACGTCCAGTTATTTAGTGCTTACGATAAAAAGCGATTTGATCTCAGAATTTAAGGGCAAAAAAGCAGTGCATCTGGTTTGGATGCACTGCTTTTTTGCCCTTAAATAGCGAAGATCAGCCATTTATCGCAAAATTGATCAATAAATATATCAATGGTCAGCTAAATGACATTTATAAACAAGCTGCTGACTAATACCTTGGCCCTGCTATATATACGCGCTTAAGCGGGGTTAGGCTAAACATCAGCTTGGTTAATCATTTCCCTTTTTGGCTTCAGGATCCTTACTACGACGCATTTTATCTTGACCTTCAATCGACTTTTTATACATCTTGTCGTTGACATATGGGTAGGTCCATTTAACCATTGCACTCATAATGATTGGCAAGGTGATAACTAAGATGACCAGTCCCACGATAACGGTCATTGCGACTTGAATCAGGGTAAGCACGTTGGAAGGAATCAATGCGGCAAATGTGCCGCCTAGAATGATGGCAGCTGAGATAACCACTGTTCCGATGATAGTTGCGGCATTCGTAATCCGCATTCGGACGTCAGTTATTGCGCTGGCATCACCCCTATAACGCATCATCAGGAAAATACTGTAATCCACTCCTAAAGCAACTAACATGATGAAGCTAAAGAATGGTGTATTCCAGGTAAGCATATTTTGGAAAAGAAGGTAGCCAGATAACCAGCGCGTGATCTGCAAGGCACCAAAGTAGGTCACAATCAATGTGCCGATAATCGTCAATGCCTGAACGAGTGAGCGGGTGACAAACATCAACGCAATTCCAATTCCAACCAGCATGATGACAACTGTTCTCAGGAAGTCCCCATTAGCGGTCTTTTGTAAGTCAGCTGTTTGAGAACTTTGACCACCAATTGCAACTTTGGCTTTGTTTAAGGATGAACCCTTCAACTTGGCGTTCACATCGCGCGTAATGGTTTTAATCCGGTTAGCGGACTTAGTGGTGCTTGGATCACTGTTTAGAATAAAGGTGATGTGGGTAATTTTACGATCCTTGGACATAAAGGCATCAAGTGATGGTGTGAAGGATGGGCTCTTAACACTTGCCTTTGGCATATAGAAGGTGTTGCCCAGATAGGACTTTTGCATTTCCTTTAGATAATCATTAACAGTATTGGTACCGCTGCTAACTTTGGATAAGCCGGCATTGGCAGAAGAAAGGCCTTGTTGGAGCTGTTGCATTTGAGTTTGGAGAGCTTTCATCTTTGAACTCAGAGTTTGAACGCCAGTATTGACTTCTGAACTGCCACTGGCAACGTTTTGAGCTCCAGAGACGAGTGATGAGCTGTTCTGCTGAAGTTGACTTGCACCACTGTGGAGTTGGCTTAAACCGCTTGAAAATGGCGTGACTTGTGAATGCAGGCGGCTAATGCCCGATGACAGTCGACTGGAACCAGAGGCCAAACGACTAACCCGACTTCGAAGAGCCTTCAAACGGGCGGTCTTAGATTGTAATTGTTGGATGCCTGAGTTGAGCGTCTGACTGCCGGACGATAGTTGACCGACACCAGAAGATAATGAAGAAGCGCCTTGACTAAGCGATTGAGAGCCGCTTGCCAAGCTGTTAACACCAGACGTATAAGCTGATAGGCTGTTACTCAACTGCTGGGCACCTGATTGAAGCTTGCTGGCACCATCAGCCAATTTCTCAACCTGGGCGATGCTGGCAGAAGTGTCCGAACTAGCAAGTTTCTTGTTGGCACTGTCCAATCCTTTTTGAACCTTTTTGATTCCGTAATTGGCTTGATCCAAACCATCAGTTAAAGTTTTCAACTGACTCTTCAGATAAAGTTGATCAATCTTAGTTCCACCTGGTCTCGTCACTGAGGTAACAGATTTAACGCCGGATTCCGAGTTCAAGTATCCGGTTAATTGATCGATTTCGGCCAAATACTGCTGGGTATTGAGTGGTTTCTTATTTTCGATGTAAAGCGTAGATGGTCCAGAGGTCCCGGCAGGGTAGTGTTCTTGAATGAGATTATAGCCTGCCTTGGATTGAACGCTGTTCGGCAATTCGTCTGCATTATTGAAATTCAATTTTTGAGATCCCATGAATAATAGCGGGATAGCGGCGATGATTAAGATGCCGACCATCACAAACGTGTGGGAAATTGTAAATTTGGATAGAAAATGCCAAACGACGCTGCGGTCATGGGCGGCCAGATTTTTACTTGGCCAGAATAACTTTTCACCCAAGGTTGCCATGAAGAACATGTTGAGGGTGAGCAGAACCATTAATAGGACCGCAACCCCGACGGCAACCCCGACACCAGAACGATAGAATGAGAATTTTGCCAGAGCCAGGGCAGTAAATCCGATTAACACTGAAGAACCACTATAGAGAATGGTTCTACCAGCATGGCGTTGAGCAGTTTTGGCAGCCGCGACTGCCGTTTGCCCTTGTTTAATCTGTTCTTTAAACCTGTCATACAGCAGGATATTATAGTCAGTCCCAATTCCAAAGAGAACCACGACTAAGAAGACTTGGGTAAAGTTGGAAATTGGGAAGCCATAGCGCTGTGCCAGGTTCATGACAATACTGAGAGAAATCAGGTAGGATACCGCAACGGTCAATAGTGAAATGATTGGGATGAGCAATGACCTAAAGACGATGATTAAGACAATAAAAATAAAAATTGCGGCAATAATTTCGGTCTTTTGAAGTCCTTTTTCGGTTGTTGCCGAGAAGTCTTCATTTAAGACATCACTACCGGTAACGTAGGTTCGCATCCCGGGTGTCTTAATTTTGTTGAGGACTTCATTGGTCTGACCTCTAACCTTGTACTTGCTGGGAACGGTGATCATGACCATTTCGGTAGTGCCATCGTTTGAAACCAGCTGCTTTTTGGCTGCTTCATTGTCACCGGCACTCGTAACACTCACGATATGTAGACTGGTATCACTGCGAATGGCTCGAACGGAGTCGCCGATCTGCAATGACTGTTCGTCCGTGATTTTACCGTGCTTATTATTAAAGACCGCGATTAAAGTTCGGACATTCTTGCCGCCTTCAGATTTTTTCTGAATTTTTTGGGCAACCTCGCTTTGGACGGTTGCTGGTAGGCGGACGCTTCCCTTATCACGGACCAACTGGGAAATGTTTGGCAGGGTAAATGCCGCAATTAATACCAGTCCAATCCAGATGATGAGAGATAGCAGGTGCTTTTCTCTGAAATTACGCATCAATTCTCTTCCTTCCATAAAACAAACTATTGTGTAACCTGATTTAAATTTGAGCACTTACAAAAACATGACAAAAAGGGTGATAATCACCGTGATTGACGAGCATCGATTACAATCTTAAAGTTAAGTGAAATCAATAATTGCAGTTACTGCTTCTTTTAAAGCCAAATAGATACATACTACATTTTAACATGATTTTGGCCGTTTCAAACCTGCCAAATCAGAGAAAACGAAAAATAGTTCTTACCCCGAATTGTCAAACAAGGCAGATTGGCTTAAACAAATGAGTGTTGATTTCAAAAAAGCAGCCAGCCATAATCTTTGTACATTACAAATACATGATTATGGCTGGCTGCCTTTTTGATACAAATAAATTTTAAATCATCGCTTGCCTAAAAGTTGAACGTCATTTCCCGACAGGCTTTCAGGTGACGCTGCCGTTTGTCGGCAGACGAATTGGTGATGCCACCTAAATTAATCCACTTTCCAGATGAAATACCAAGTTGTTTCAAAGTATGGTTGATGAAGACTTTCTTGATGGCATTACCACAAAATAGTTTGAGATAAAAGGTCGGCGAAGTGGAGGTCGTAAATACATAAGCATGGGATAAGTTGGTCAGCTCGCCCTTAATGCCAGTTTTGGTGACCGTGTGGGAGAGCCCTTTGCCTTCTTTCATAACTTTATCAATGAATCCCTTCAGCATACCCGGAATACTGTTCCACCAAATTGGGGTGATGAAGATGATGCCGTCAGCTTGTCGGAGCATTTTCAAATATTTGGTCACCAGGGGGTCATGTGTTTTCCCCTCGTGAAATAGCCGTAATTCTTCTTTATCATAAGTCGGATTGAAATGTTCGTTGTAGAGATCAATTAACTGGGGATGATTATTTTGCTCAGTCAAATTTTCCATGACTTGGGTCAACACCGCGTGAGTGAAGCTTTGGTCATAGGGATGACAATAAACGACAACAATATTTTTCATATCAATTAACTCCAATCAATTCTTTGGCAGATTCTTTCAGTAATACTTCATCAAACGTGATGGCATGATTCCGAATTAAAATCCCGTATCCCTGGATGAAGGCCCATATTTTGATGAATAAATTTTCGGGTGATCCAGAAAGTTGATATTGTTTCATGATTTGGGTGATTAATTCCTGTGGATACGCTAGTAACGGGAACTTTGTGGCAGAGTCGGCGGAGTGGTAAATATTAATGGCACTTGAATTGAAGAATAAA
Organism: Lentilactobacillus dabitei; assembly: GCF_019061365.1. Classification (GTDB taxonomy): domain Bacteria; phylum Bacillota; class Bacilli; order Lactobacillales; family Lactobacillaceae; genus Lentilactobacillus; species Lentilactobacillus dabitei. The sequence goes on along the minus strand of NZ_JAHPPD010000061.1, from coordinate 13,861 downwards.
AAGTCCATCAAATATGGTTGGGAATCAAATTGGTTAACCATGAATTTCCCGAGAGCGACAAGTGAATCAAGCGGCTCCAGATGTTGGCCTTCAATTGTTTGCTTAGCTTGCCTGCCTAATCGATTCGAAACCACTTGAGTGACCGAGGCGAACAGGTCATGTTTGTTTTGAAAATGTTTGTAAAATGCCCCCGTGGTTAAATTAAGTTCTCCCAGCAACGATCTTAACGAGATTTGCTGGGAACCATTCTCAGAGATCTTTCGAATGGTCAACTGAATGATGTCATTTTTAGTATTGTTGGTTTTTCCCGCCAATTGTGTCAACTCCTTATAGTTTTAAGATAACACTGTTATCCTATGGATGTAAATAAATAGCGCAGCCATTCCAGAACCCAGAATGATTACGCTATTTGTTAGATGATGGGAGTAAAATGCTGTTTGCCCATCTCTTATCAACGTGATTTATTTTGTCGTTGTCTGATTCTTTGACTGTAGTTGTCCACCGGTAAACATTAAATTGACCGCGGCGCCTTTTTTACTCGTGAGATACAATGCTGAGGTTGCCGCCATATCACCACTGCCGGTCACTGACTCGGAATCAGGTTCACCTAATTTTTGAATGACACTTTCGTATGAGTCTCCGGGATTAAGGCTGTTAATTGACTCAACGGATGTATATTGACGGTTGGTGGTATGTTTCAGGACATAGCCTTTACCGATTGCATGGCCGTCCAAAAATTCAACAGTGACAGCGGATGCGTTGAACCCCTTATCGAGTTGATTCCAAGAATACTGGATGGCTGATTTCTTACTTGTACCAGAAAGCGACACTTTATGGTGAGACGTCGGGCTGCCGAATGATTGCTTAATTGAATTTAACAAACTGCCGCCCTTGGTAGGAGCGGTGATGTTTGCTAATTTGATTTGATCGTAATCCTTTCGGGTGATTGATTTAACAACTTTTGTGGTTGAGGACGGGTGGGAATTCTTCGACTGGGTTGAACTGCTACAGCCGGCTAAAGAAATTCCGACTAATAAAATTGTGATTAATGTCAATTCTTTTTTCATGATAATCCGTTGTTCTCCTCATCATTAATGGCTTATACCACTACGATACCAAATTCTGGCGATTAACAGAGCAGTGACCAGCAATCTTAACTGAATTATAGCAAAGTCACGATGATTGTGTTAACGATGGCACATCATATGACGTGGGAAACGATAATTGACTGTCTAACAGGTATGCTAACGCCGGTTTGTTAGACATCGGTATAAGTGTAGAAAACCCATATTATTAAAGACTTACCTTGACATTTTTTGAAATGGGTATATATTATATCTCTTAAGTTTTGTTAGAAAATATAACATGAAATGAGGCTGAATAATGAGAATTGATAGAGATTGTATTGGTGAGCTTTTTGTACCTGATGATGTTTTATATGGTGTCCACACTTTACGGGCAATGCATAACTTTCCGATTACCGATGAAAAGGTTGATCCAGCCATCATTAGTAGTTATCTTCAGATTAAGAAGGCAGCGGCGATTGCTAATCAAAAGGCCGGCAGCCTGGCAGGCGGAAAAGCAGCCTTGATTATTTCGGCATGTAACCAACTACTCTTTTCAGGTGACTTCAAAGACTTCTGTGTGCCTGCCATTCAGGGCGGTGCCGGGACTTCGACAAATATGAACGTCAACGAGGTCGTTTCTCAATTGGCGATGAAAATAAGTGCCCAGGGTGGCAAAGCAGCCATTAGCATCCATCCTAATGATGATGTAAATTGCGCCCAGTCAACCAACGATACATATCCGACCGCTGGGAAAATGGCGATGTTAAAAAAGCTATCACCGCTGCTAAATTCAGTAGACAGATTGTACCAAGCTTTGGCTGACAAGGCTGAAGAATACGCTGACGCAATCAAAGTTGGCCGAACCCAGTTACAGGATGCCGTTCCAACAACGTTTGGTCGCAGCTTTTCTGCCTATGCCTCATTATTTCGACGAGATTATGATCGGCTGAAGAAGGCAACTGAGGTTTTGAAAGTGGTTAACCTCGGTGGGACTGCTATTGGAACAGGAATTAATACAACTTCTGAGTATCAGGAACAAATTATTCCGACTCTTAATAAAGTTGCCCATCTTTCTTTAATTCAAGCTGATGATTTGGTAGATGCAACTCAAAATAGTGATGCCTTCACCACAATTTCGAGTGCCATGAAAATGCTGGCTGCCGATCTTTCAAAATTTAGCAATGATCTCCGGTTACTTTCAAGCGGTCCGCAAGCTGGATTAAATGAGCTGGCGTTACCTAAGAAGGCTGCCGGTTCGTCTATCATGCCAGGAAAAGTAAATCCAATTATTCCAGAAGTTGTTAATCAAGTGGCCTTTGAAGTTATTGGCAACGATGTGACGGTCACGATGGCTGCGGAAAGCGGGCAGTTGGAATTAAACGCCTTTGAGCCAATCATGTTCCGGGCAATTTTGATGAGCGAGCAACATTTGGCAAAAGCAGTCACAACTCTAGTTGATAATTGTGTTTCAGGCATCAAAGTGAATGTTGATCACTGCCGCCACGAGGTTGAACATTCATCGATTGCCGCGACAATTTTATCACCATTACTTGGTTACGAAGAGACGACCCGATTGATTAAAACAGCAGTGGCTCAAAAACAATCCGTCAAAGAATTAGTTAAAGAGCAGCAACTATTACCCGATCAGTTAATTGATGAACTATTCTCACCTGAAGTTTTGACCAACGCGAAAAAATTGAATTTCAACCATTCAGTCGCATCTTCTTCGAATTAATCGGTTGGAGCCGACTGTTTTTCGACCGTTATCCTTCTCTCATTGCTAATAAAGAATATAATGATGGTGTCTACATAAGGCATCTAATTAATAGCTATCTTGAGGGTGATGAGTCGAATGAAGAATGTTGAATCAACCAAAATTGATCAATCTGCAAAAACATCTGTTGATGATTTGATGAAGCAGTTTGACCTTCAGGTGGGTGGATTGAGCCAATCTGAAGCTGCAAAACGGCTTGCTCAATATGGGCCAAATACGATTCAGCAAGCCAAACACAAATCAGAAATCCTGATTTTTCTTGAAAATTTTACGTCGCTAATGGCGATATTGTTGTGGGGATCTGGCGTCATTGCGATGTTTGCCGGCATGATGGAACTGGGAATTGCAATCTGGGCCGTGAATTTGATTAACGGTTGCTTTTCGTATTGGCAGCAGCATGCCGCTCAAAAGGCGACCGATTCTTTGAAAAAAATGTTGCCATCTTACGTCAAGGTTAATCGGGACGGCAAAACCCAACAAATTCAAGTTGAGCAGTTGGTGCCTGGAGATTTATTCCAAATTCAAGCGGGCGATTCAGTCCCCGCAGATGCTCGGATTTTCAATAGTTCCAATTTGCAAGTGGATGAATCTTCGTTAACCGGTGAATCGGTTCCGGTTGAGAAAGCCGATGCTTATCAGCATGGTGATGGTGAGTTTGCCCAACAAAATATCATTTTTGCCGGAACAGTGGTGACCAACGGAACTGCGAATGCCATTGCAGTGGCGACTGGGATGCAGACGGAATTTGGTCGGATTGCGAGACTGACCGAAAGCCAGAAGAAAGTGATTTATCCATTGCAGCGGGAATTAAACCACTTGACCCGGCAATTGACGGTGATTGCCATTGTTTTAGGCACTGCATTTTTCTTGCTGGCTGTTTTCTTTGTCCATTATCCATTTGCCCAGTCGTTCATTTTTGCACTCGGGATGATTGTAGCGTTTATTCCAGAAGGACTGCTGCCGACGGTGACGTTGTCGTTAGCCCAGGGGACACAGCGCATGGCTAAGAAACATGCCCTGTTGAAAAATTTGAATAGTGTCGAAACGCTGGGAGAAACCACGGTCATTTGTTCTGATAAAACCGGAACCCTGACCCAAAATCAAATGACAATAAATCATATCTGGTTGGCAAGCGGTGACTATGAAGTGACTGGAACGGGCTATGTGACCAACGGTAAGATTCAAAAGAATGATCAAGATGTCGATGGCCAAACTGCAAGCGATTTAGGTCGCCTGTTAGCCATTGCAACCCTCAATAATGATACTGAAGTCAATGAGGATCCAAATGGCGGCAAGGCTAAAATTCTTGGAACGCCAACCGAAGCGGCTCTGGTTATTCTGTCCAGAAAAGCCGGAATGAATATCAAAGAAGCCAATCAGCAATATCCACGGTTAAAAGAGTTGCCGTTTGATTCCGGGCGGAAACTGATGACGACGATTACGAAAGATCAAACTGGGAATCTTTTAATTTATACCAAAGGCGCCCTTGGCAGTGAATTGAAGATTTGTGATCAGATATTGGATGGTGACAAAGTCCGACCATTAACGGCTGCTGATCGAGAACGGATTAATGGGATCAATGAGCAATATTCCAAACAGGGATTGCGGACCCTTGCATTCTCATATCGAAACGTGTCTGTTAAAGATCCGTTACGCAAAACGGCGATTGATGATTATACGATTGACACAGCAGAAAGGCACATGGTATTCGTTGGCCTCACGATGATGTCTGATCCGCCAAGGCCCGAAATTTTCAAAGCAGTTAAGAACTGTAAGCGGGCGAACATTCGAATTATTATGGTAACTGGTGACAGTCCGATTACTGCCAAGAGCATTGCAGTCAAAATCGGGATTACTTCTGACAAAACGCGTGTCATCAGTGGCGAAGAATTGGATCAAATGAGTGATCAGGAATTGAAAGCAGCAGTTAAGGGTGAAGTCATTTTTGCCCGGGTAGCGCCGGAACATAAGTTTAGAATTGTCACAATGTGTCAAGAAAATGGTGATATCGTTGCCTCAACTGGTGATGGCGTGAACGATGCGCCAGCGTTGAAACGGGCCGATATTGGGATTGCAATGGGGGTTACTGGCACTGACGTTGCCAAAGATGCGGCTGATATGATTTTAACTGATGATAATTTTGCTTCTATTGTGAGTGCCATTGAAGAAGGGCGATCCGTTTATAGTAACTTGCAGAAATTCTTGTTGTACATCTTGAATAGTAATGTTCCTGAAGCCGCGCCTTCGGTTATTTTCTTGGTGACCCGCGGCTTGGTTCCCTTGCCATTAACAGTTATGCAAATTTTGACTGTGGATCTGGGAACGGATTTACTGCCAGCGCTTGGATTAGGCATTGAAAAGGCTGAGCCAGGGATTATGGACCAGCCGCCCCGTCCGCAAAATAGTCATCTGCTGAACAAGTCCATTATTTGGAAAGCGTTTGGGTTGTACGGATTGACGGCTTCGGTCATTTCAACGGCTGCCTACTTCTTTGTTAATCACGTTAATGGCTGGCCAAATATTCCTTTGGCTTCATCAGGATTACCCTACGCGGAAGCGACAACCATTACGCTGGGGGCAATTGTGTTCTGCCAGATTGCATCAGCGATGAACTGTCGCACGCAAATTTCGTCAGTCTTTTCGATCGGGTTATTTAGTAACCGACGAATCTGGTTAGGAATTGGCGTTGAAATTGTCCTGATTGCCTGCCTAATGTATCAGCCATTTCTTCAGGAAATTTTCAATACGGGACCTCTCAATCTCTCTGAATGGCTATTCTTATTCTGTATCCCAATTCCGCTATTTCTGTTGGAAGAGGGGAGAAAGTGGCTGGTTAGAAAAATAAGAGGGCAAAAAACAACGGTTTGACGCGGTTATCTAAAGGCCCCCCAACTAAAATCCTGGTTTGAATTTTAGTTGGGGGGCCTTTAGATAGTAAGCGGCAGTTGTTTTTTGCCCGTTTTGACAATGTAGTGGGGAAATCCTGTCCTTGAATTTATGTTGAGGCGGTTCTTAGAATATTGAGATAACTGTGAAGCAACGGACTGTTTCATTTCTCAAACCTAATGAAGTCGATCATCAAACCGGAAATCTCCATTCGATTTTAATTTTTGTTGCATTTGCAACAAAAATATTTTAGAATCATTCATAGTGAAATAGGGAGGGTGATGGCAATAGCAGAAATTCTTCGACCAATTGGTGAAATTGCTCGGGCACTGGATTCAGTTGCAAATATTGAATTTAAAGACTTTGATCTCGCTAAGGGTCAATATTTATATTTGGTCAGGATCTGTGAACATCCTGGCATTATCCAGGAACAGTTAGCGACAATGATCAAGGTTGATCGGACGACAGCATCCCGAGCCATTCGAAGGATGGACATTAACGGCTTTATTGATCGACGGGCTGATGCCTCTAATAAAAAAATCAAACGGTTGTTTCCAACCCAAAAGGCAACTGATGTGTATCCATTTATTCACCGTGAAAATCTATACTCGAATAAAGTTGCCCTCAGAGGACTCAGCGAGGAAGATAGCCAGTTGCTTGAAAAATTGTTATTAAAAGTGAGTGACAACGTTTCTGCCGATTGGGAATTCGTCAAAAAAGGTCATCACCGCAAATACTAGGAGGAAAATGATTGGCAATATCGATTAGAAAATGCACGGTGGCCGACTTGCCACAACTTGAAAAAATAAGCCGGGTCACATTCACGGATACCTTTGGTCACTATAATTCACAAGCAAATTTAGAAAAATACTTAGCCCGTTCTTATAGTCAGCCACAACTTCACAGCGAACTCGCCAACCCTGATTCAGAATTCTTTTTTATATTTGAGGACGATGAATTAGCTGGTTATTTGAAAATTAATATTTTAGATGCTCAAACAGAAAAAATGGGTGAAGCTAGTTTGGAAGTTCAACGAATTTACGTTTTACCAGCACACAAACGTCATGGACTGGGTCGCCAACTCATGGCTCAAGCAATTACCCGAGCAAAAGATTGGGGTAAAACGAACATTTGGCTTGGCGTTTGGGAGCATAATCTCGGCGCGATTGCTTTTTATGAACAACTTGGTTTTAAGAAAATTGGCGATCATGTATTTACATTAGGTGACAGCCCACAGCGCGACCTTATTTTGAAGAAAACAATTTAGTTGGAAAGTAGGTTTGATAATGAAGAAATTAATTTTAGATTCTCAAGTAGTTGATCTTTTTCCGGACGTTCAAATTAATGTTATGACCCTTGCAGGGATTGACAACCATGTTCAAGCAGATCAATTGGCTTATTTACAGAAGCTGCTTGATGAAGGCACTCAGGAGGCTGAACAGTACATTACCGTTGAACCGTTTCGGAAAAATCCGGTGGTTGATCAATGGCGGCAAGCATTTAGAAAATTCAAGACCAAAAAGGGTGCCCGAGCCACCACAGAAGCGTTGTTAAAACGGGTTAGCCAAGGAAAGACCTTCTCCCCAATTATGCCGTTAGTGGATCTCTATAATAGTGTTTTGCTCAAATATGGGGCTTCTTGTGGTGGCGAGGATGTCGATGCCATTGCCGGGAACATGCACTTAGGGGTGGCAAAAGGCGGGGAGTCGTTTCTGCCCTATGGTGAAACGGAGGACATGCCGGCCCTTCCAGGGGAAGTTTGTTATTTGGACGATAAGGGAGCGGTTTGTCGCTGCTTTAATTGGCGGGAATCACAACGGACGGAACTAACGGAAGCCACTCGCAATCCGATATTGGTGATTGAATCGATTAATAAGGAGCAAGCTGAGCGATCCGATGCCGCCATGGCGGAATTGCAGCAGTTGTGTGAAAAATTCTTCAACGTGAAGGGAACGGTTCAGAAAGTTTCTGGAGCACAACGGGAAGTTCAAATTGATTAAGTGCCAATAATCCCATGGAAATCGATATTCTCAGCGAGTTGATTTAAAAATAGAAGCCAACCACCCAGACATTCCAAATTAAAATGTCTGGCTGATTGGCTTCTTTTGGTTAAAATGGTTTTCGATCGGGATTTAAGTCTAGATCATATTCAAAATATCAATGAGAGCTGTAGCCTCCATTAATTTCAATCAGAAATCATGAGCTTTGCCATCAGCGACAACAATCAGTTTCTATCCGTCCTGATGTTTCAAAATTCCCGTTCCGACTAATAGTAGTTCCATTGTGGTTGGCCCAACGAAAGTAAACCCTCGTTTTTTCATGTCTTTAGCAACGGTGGCGCCTAACCCGTGGGAGTCGCGGCCCAACGATCCTTCAACGATATTTTTCGTTGGCTTAAAGGACCATAAATAATCGGCTAAATCTTTAAATTCTGGAGAGAGATTGAGCGTTGCCCGGGCATTTTGGACAACTGCTCTAATTTTTCTGGGATTTCGAATCATTTTAGGGTCTTCTTCGAGGGCCTCTAAATCCATTTCGGTAAAATTCGCAATTTGGTTGACGTCGAAATGCTTAAATACCTTTTCAAAAACTGGAATCTTACTTGCGGCGACCCGCCAATTCAATCCAGGTTGAAAGACATTAACCGTTAACATTTCGAACATAATCCGCGGATCATGGACCTCAGTTCCAAAAAGCTGATGATAAATTTGGACGCCACTTTGACTTTCTGCCATTTATCTCACCTCATATCAGTTGATTTTCTATCTTAATTATAATTTCAGATTATCACTTAATTCGCTGAAGGGTCAAAAAAACGCCTCGCCAACTTAATTGGTTGAGACGTTAATTGTCGTTCAGGTGACTATTTGCTGTACTTATCAGCAATATTATAAGTGACTTTGCCGAGATTTACCTTGAGAAGGGTCTGTTTAGCGTCACCCTTGACCTTCTTGGTTTTTACCTTGATATCAGCGTATTTTTGATTAGCGTAAATGCCAGCGAAGGCCCGAGATCGGTCTTTTAATTTCCTGACCATTATATTCCATTTAGCAGGGTTGCCCCTTTTAAGCTGCTTAACTGCAGAACTGGTTTTGGAGATTTTGACGGTAATCCCTTTGTTTTTATCCACTTTAATACTGGGATCTTTGCCGTAAACTGTGTTGGGCCGGGCATCAAATAAGTACTGATTTAATTCCCGCTCAATTTTAGTGTGGCTGGGACCGTCATGGAGACTGCATGAACTCCCGACAGCAAGGACGACTAAAACGGCAGCGGTCAAACTAACGAACTTACCAAATGGCTTTTCATACCATTTAAGCAGGCGGCCAACCCGTTTATTAGATTCTTCATTTTCTTCAAGCCATGGCTGTTTGGCGCCACAGTATGGACAAAAGTTTGAGTATGCAGGGATTGTTTTCCCACACATGACACAGGATTTTGTCTTCTCATCAGACATGCTTGTTCCTCCAATATGACCCTTTGTTAATATACCAATTAATTATAGCAAAAAATAACCCCTGAAAATAGAATTCTAACAAGAAAAATGGTTTTACTGAAAGATTACCGGCGTTTTCCAGTTCAATTGACGATAAAAATGGCAAAATAGATGGTGCAGTGTTACTAGAGGATTAAATGGTCGTGATGCTTCTCAACGATCATTTTTTAGAGGGGTTGAATTTGAAAGACACGTGATTGATCATCCTCTTTATCCTGAATGCAACAAAAAGAGATCCAGTTAGAAGCTGACGTTTATCAGTTTTCTAACTGGATCTCTCACGTTGTTTGGCTCAGTTTATAGAACTTACGACCAGTCCGCGTTATCTTGGCAGATGTTTATCAATAAATTCCTTAATAGGCAGCCTGAAGTCTAAGTAATACTTTTCAATATCTTCTCTTGACCAATCCCACCAAGCAATCTTTTGCAAATCAGCTTTGATTTCATCTGGGAAACGGTCCTTGATGGGTTTGGCTGGGATGCCACCGACAATCGTATAGGGGGCAACGTCTTTTGTGACGACAGCGCCGGAACCGATAACGGCACCATTGCCAACCGTCACGCCAGCTTGGATAATCACGCCATGTCCAATCCAGACGTCATTGCCAATGGTGGTTCGAATCGTCTTTCGATGTTCGAGAAATTCGGTGTCGGGATGACCAAAGCCATACGCGCCGCCATTATAGAACGAAATGTGCTGAGCAGCTCGGTCGTAAGGGTGGTTGGTAGGTCCGATGCGAATCATTGCCGCCATACTAATGAACTTTTTCAAATCACTATTTTGGATGAAACAATATTGACCAGTATAGGTATAGTCGCCAATAGTACTATTATCGATTAAATTGCTGGCGCCAATCTCCACCCAGTCACCAAAAGTTGTATTCTTAGTTTGGGTGTCTTTGCCGATTGTCGGCTTGTCTTTTGATAGTTTGACAAAATCAATATGCATAATCAGGACCTCTTTCTCAAGATGTTTTTCTATTTATCCATTATAATATGTTTAACAATAATAAAGTTAAAAGGAGCTCAAAAAATGTTTGAAGTTAAAACGATCGACCGATTTGATTTAACCGATTTTGCCGGGGATATTTTTAAGGAATCCAATACCGACACGCCGGATGCAATTTTAGTCAGAAGTTCTCACGTCAATAATGAATTGATTTCTAAGCGGTTATTAGTGATTGCCCGTGCTGGAACCGGCGTTAATACGATTAACTTGAACGCCTGTACGGCCAATGGGACCGCTGTTTTCAACACCCCTGGGGTGAATGCCAATGCGGTTAAAGAATTAATCATTCAAAACTTATTCCGTTGTGTGCGGCCGCTTGATGGTGCCGTTGAGATGATGGAAAATTTAAAGGCCGCTGAAGGAGAAACTTTGCAGGAAGCCGCTGAAGCCAAACGGGGAGATTTTGTCGGCGAGGAGCTCTATGGTAAAACAATTGGCATTTTAGGGTTGGGAACAATCGGCCAACGACTGGCAGATTCCTGTTATCACATGGGCATGCAAGTGATTGGGTTCAATCGCAGCCGCAAAAATCTGCGCCACGTTCAACAATTTGAAACGATTGATGAAGTTTTAAGCCTAGCTGATTTTGTAGTGGTATTACTGCCGCTAACAGATGAAACCAAAGGGATGCTTTCAACCAAGAGTTTTGAAACCATGCGGGATAATGCCTACTTACTTAACTTTGGCCGGGGGGATATTGTGGATAACGCCGCAGTGATTTCTGCCCTTGATCATAACGAAATTGCCGGCTATATTAGTGATTTTCCAAAGGCTGAATTGCAAGATCACCCAAACATCACGCTATTACCTCATCTGGGTGGCAATACGATTGAAGCATTGACTCATTCTGCTAACACCATTTTGCAAAACTTGCTCGACTTTTTGGAGTATGGTACCGTTCGTCGTTCCGTTAACTTTCCGCAAGTTGATTTGCCCTTTACCAGCCCGCAGCGGCTAACATTCTTTTCGCATGCCCGTGAAAGTTTGTGGTCAGATGTTAACGATATTTTGAACAAATATGAAGTGCCAGTCAAAGAAATGATGGGCAATACCAGAGAAGGGTATGCTTACACAATTGTGAATACAGATTTAACATCATTATCTGATCAAATGGTGCAACAAATGGTTGCCGAGCTCAGCGGAACCGAAGAAATGTTACGTGTTCGGACACTGAATAACCCGACTTGGGAAAATTGGAACTAGAATTGTCAGAATGTTTCACAAACCTTTAGTAAGCAAAAATAATCAGGATAGCACTAAATTGTCTTGATTTGGTTGTTTTCCGTTAATCGTCATATCTTGGTTGATTTTAGTAAAATTTAGCTTATAATTAGGGTTGTAAGCGGTTGTAACAGACGGGCCGATTATGAAAAATGTGAAATAATTTTCAACTTCAAATTATTTTAGTTTTTGATAATTGGTTTTTATTTGCTTGTGATTGCTCATCGATTAACAAATAAATTTATTGGAGATGTGATTATGCGAATCAAAGCAGCTGTTGTTAATAAAAAAGGCGGAGATTTTGAAATCAAGGACGATGTTGAATTAGCAGACATGCAAGCTGACGATTTACAGGTTCATATGGTTGCCAGTGGAATCTGTCACTCTGACGAAGCATTGCGAAAAGGAACTGCGGAAATTGGATATCCAATTATTTTAGGCCATGAAGGTTCTGGAATTGTTGAAAAGGTTGGCCCTGAAGTAAAGAACTTTAAGCCAGGTGACCACGTTGTCATGTCATTCTACGGTTGTGGCAACTGCATTAACTGTTTAAAGGGAATTCCAACTCAGTGTTTGAATTATGCCGCAAACAATTTGTCAGGCGTTCGTCCTGATGGAAGTGCTCACTTTACTGAAAATGGGCATGACGTTGCCGATATGTTTGACCAATCATCGTTTACCACGACAACCGTTGTCCGGGAACGAAATGCTGTGAAGGTTCCTAAGGACTTGGATCTTCGTGAACTTGGACCTCTTGGCTGTGGCTATGTAACTGGTAGTGGAACCGTCTTTAACACGTTGAAGCCGGAACCAGGTTCAACGATTGCTGTCTTTGGAACTGGGGCCGTTGGGTTGGCTGCCATGATGGCTGGCCGAATTTCTGGCTGCACTAAAGTCATTGCCGTTGATATTGTGCCATCACGACTTGAATTGGCTAAGGAATTAGGCGCCACTGATACGATCAACAGCAAGGATCAGGATGCGGTTAAAGCAATCCAAGATTTGACTGATGGTCACGGCGTTGACTACGCTGTTGATACAACGGGTGTGAAGAAGGTTATGGAAGATTCCATTCAGGCGTTGGCTCAAGGGGGAACGACTGCAACAATTGCTGTTACTGATCAACACATTGATCTTGATACTTGGAATGATCTTTGCACCAGTGATCGCAAAGTTGTCGGGGTTAACATGGGCGATTCAATTCCTCAAGTCGATGTTCCTCGTTTGATCAAGTTCTATCAATTAGGGATGTTTGACTTCGACAAGACCGAGAAATTCTACAAGTTTGAAGATATTAATCAAGCCAACGCTGATTCTGTCAGCGGTAAGACGATTAAACCAGTCCTCATTATCGATGATAGTTATGTGCCTGGTAAATAACATGAATGTGTGATGGCTCATTAAAATAGTTGAGAGCCAGCCAAATAATCTAAGCTTAGATCTCGTTAGCCAGCTGATGACAGTCAGCAACTAATTCGATGTAAGCTTAGATTTTTTTAGTTTCAATGTGTGTTTAAGTTCAAATTCTTAATTAACCAGATTGGAGTATGAATCACCGATGCTTAGAGAAACTTGTGAAATTTATTCAATTAAGATGGGGATATCGCTTAATTGTCAGTAAATCAGGCTTGTGAAACAACGAGTTGCATTTAGTTGATTTAAAAAAAGATGGGCATATAATTATATTTGTAAACGGTTACAAATAGTCGCTGATGATGACTTGGTCAGTATCATTTCCATTAACGATCCGTTCTGGTTTCTGATAATCGGTTGATCTTCTGAGTATCGGCTTGGAAGTTAACCACTCATCGGGACTGTGATGAGCTAAATCGCCTTTGCTGGATTGATGATTGATGATGTGATCAGGCAAGTAAATCAGGCATATGTAAGGGGGGGAGCCATCAAAGCTATTTGTTGCCTTTAGCAAGTTGGTTGTTAGATTTGATAGTTGTTTTCAAATGTTGTGATGTTAGATACATCGTAGCTGCTAGGTTTTTGAAAGGAAGCAAAATACTATGGCACAAAATACCGTTTCTATGAAACATTATCAAATGTATATCAATGGCGAATTTAAAGATTCTGAATCAGGCAACGAAATTAAGGTTCTCAACCCATCAACCGGTGAAGAAATTTCAACGGTTCCAGAAGCTACCCGTGAGGAAGCCCGGGAAGCCGTTGATGCAGCTTATGAAGCTGAAAAGACTTGGAAGAAAGTTCCTGCTGCCAAACGAGGCGCGTATTTACACGCTGTCGCTGACGAAATTCGAAAGAACAAGGATCACTTTGCTGAAATGCTCCAAGAAGAACAAGGAAAAATCAAGTCATTAGGTAAGCACTAAATAATTGGACGTATTCAAAAAGGCATTCGAGCATGTTATTCTTCAGATAACACAATCGAATGCCTTTTT
>NZ_JAHPPD010000060.1 GCF_019061365.1 Lentilactobacillus dabitei | reverse complement strand
CTGATAACACCTTTCGGTATTAGTTTGTGCATTCATCTACCTGGTTAAAACCAGGAGATTTCTGCGAATCCTTTCATTAAATCCGGCAGCCCGATATATTTTGAGGGCCCCCTGCATTTCCTTCAAAGTATCTAATCGAATTGACCGATAGCCCAGTTCTTTGGCACTCACCAAAATTCTAGCGACCAGCTCTCGCCCAATTCCTAATTGGCGGAAACCACTCCTAACGTACAATCGCTTCATTTCCGCAATTCCAGGTTCAAATTCGTGCACGGCAACGGCACCGGCAAGCTCGCCATCCACATACGCCATAATCAAGTCACCCTTGGGTTGATTATAGTGGGTTGCCAGTTCAGCTAGCTCAGTAGCAAAGTCCTGAAACTTCAGGTCAAACCCAAGTAATTTCGCATACTCAATCAAGAGTTGCTTTGCTGCCTCAAAATCCGCTTTAGTAGTCGCGGGCTTATACGCAATTTGTGGTTGGTGACTGGGTTCTAGCATTGTATCCCCCAAGCCCAACATAAATGTTTCAACTGCATCGTTTGAAACTTTTTCAGCTTCTAACCAAGTCGGTTTATTGTTTCATTCGTTTCTGGTGCAATAGTCGCTGCTTTTCTTCAGCCTTTTGGGCGGCTAAGTGTTGTTCGTGTTCCCGTTCGCTAGCAGCCTTTTGCGGCAATATCAGATTTAGGACAATTCCGATAATCGTGGCAAATGCCAGCCCGGTAAATTGAAAACTCTTGATTTGCAGATAAGCATTTCCAACCCCAATTACCATTACGGTTGAAGCAATCATCAAGTTCCGTTTCAAATTCATATCCACTTTATTTTCAACCATTACTTGGATTCCGGCCGTGGCAATTGTTCCAAACAACAGGAAACTAATTCCACCAATAACTGGCATCGGCATCTGCATGATTAAGACGTTCAGTTTATTCACAAATGCGAACAGGATTGCAAACATGGCGGCCCCCATCAGCACATAAACACTGTGGATTTTAGTGATAGCCATCACGCCAATGTTCTCCCCATAACTGGTCATAGCCGGTGCCCCAACCAATCCGGCAAATAGTGACGCAGCACCATCTCCAGCAAGGGTTCGGTTTAATCCAGGATCTTTAAAAAAGTCTCGACCGGTCAATTCATCGAGCACCATGATATGCCCCATGTGCTCAGTCATCGTTACAAACGCAATTGGGGTGATGGCTAAAATGGCCGCCCAATCAATCTTAAATTTGTAATCAATCCCTGGAATATCGAATGCAGGGATTTTGAACCACGGCGCACTGGCAATCGTATGCAGGTCGACAATGCCACAGAACACGGAAATCACGTACCCACAAACAATTGCAAGTAGAACCGGAATCAGGCCGATGAACCCTTTAAACAGCATATTAAAAATAATGGCTAAAAATAACGTTGCTAAGGCAATACCAAAGTACAATAAACTGTATTTGCCATTTTTCATCATCGCATCCTGAGCGGCACTCCCTGCAAGGGACAAGCCAATGACCATGACAATGGGACCAACCACAATTGGCGGCAAAATTTTATCCACCCAGTCTGACCCGACTCCCCAAATAATTGCGGCAACGATCATATACACGATCCCGACGCCGATCACGCCTTGGGCAATGCCCGGATAACCCGTCGTCTTCATCAACGCCAGCATCGGTGTAATAAAGGCAAAACTTGAGCCCATGTAAGCAGGAATCTTTCGCTGGGTAATCATAATATGAAGCAACGTGCCGACCCCTGAGGCAAATAGGGCAATGCTTGGGCTCAACCCAACCAACAACGGTACAATCACCGTTGATCCAAACATCGAAAACATGTGCTGCAATGATAAGCCGACCCACGGGAAGAATTTCGGCATATCATGAATGTCTAGTATCGCCCGATCGTCGTGAAACTCGTTCTTGTCTGCCATTTTTCCGCTCCTTTGTAGTTGCGTAAATCCGGTGGAGATAGCTGAATGATGTGCTACCAAACAATAACCCGCACATAAGCACCCTGATACATTGCAGAATGGTGTTCCGCAAAGCAGCAATCTACGTGTAAGCACCTTTGGAAAAATTCCAAACTCGGGAATTCCTCCAAAGGAGACTTACACTCCGATTGCTAACCGCTTTGCTCCACACACTTCAACAAAAAATAGCCGCACCCAGCAAGGGCCGACTATTTGTGTTTGAATGCCGTCATCTTGCCAGCCTCTCGGACCAGATTTAAAGATTCATTTAGTTGTCATTAAGTATAATATACTGCAGAAACATGTCAATCTAATTTTTTAAAGCCAACTCCATATCGATATGGGGAATATTATCCTCTAGGTAAACGTCGCTGACATCCCTGAACCCAAATGAATGGTAGAAATACTTCAGATACTCTTGTCCGGCCAGCACAATTTTGGCTGCTTCTGGGAATAGTTCCTTCGACTTATCCAAGGTGGCTTGCACTAACTCTCTTCCTAAGCCACCGCCCCGGTACTTTGGGTTCACGACAACCCTGCCAATTCGGGTAACTGACTGGTTTTCTTCAGGAATAATTCTGGCATAAGCCATCAAGTCCCCCTCGGCGTTTTTGAACATCACATGATAGGAAATCAAGTCGTCATCATCGACTTCTTGGTAGTAACATTTTTGTTCAACAACAAAAACGGCGACTCGTAATTTATAAATTTCAAATAGTTCTTTGGTGCTTAATGCTGCAAACTGCTTTACTTCAATTTGTGTCATAACTGCCATCCTTTTTTCGTGAAAAATACAACCCCTTTGCTTTCTGTTATAATATATTCAATCGGGTTGAGATGCAATAATCGAATCTAAATGAGGTATTAATGTGAATAGGCATGACAATGAACCAAGATACAAAAAATATGATTTTAATTCAGAACAGGATCGCCGCCGTCAACGTCGAAAACAATACAGCGGCTGGTGGTTTGCCCTGCTCATTTTAATCATTGCGATTGGACTGGCATTTTCCATTAACTGGCTGATGACTCGCCACAGCCATCAATCGAATTCATCCTCCACGGCTGCGATCAGTAAAACCATCGATAAATCCAAAAATGCCATTGAGGGTCGCAACTCCAAGGGCAGCCTAACCAAAAAAGTGGAAGACAATCGAGTTTCCGCCTTTTCCAGCAAAATAGACGATGCCAAAGCTGGTGGGTTAACCCCTGCTGAACGGGGTCAACTTCAAAAGTCGATCAATAATGAACAGAACAAAACCGTTAAAAACCGTGAGCAGCAATTACTCAATAAAGCGAACAAACAGGCACCTGCCAAACCAAAAATCCCAGATCCTTTCGCTACGACTCACACATTTTCATCGGTGAACGATGCCAAGAATTGGGCAAACGCGACGAAGCAACAATGGCTCAAAGACGGCTACGTCAACTATACGATCTCGTCCAATGGCCAGGGTTATTATGTGCTGAAATTCATCAAATAATGTAATCTTTGGGGAACTGGCTGAATCTATTTAACTTAAAATTTGAGAAGTCAGTTGAGATGACATATTATTGGGTTGAGGACTGCTGTGTAAAGCAGAAACTTCCTTCTAAGCACCTTCGGCAAAAATCCCAAAATCAGGGATTTCTGCCAAAGGAGACTTAGACTCCAGTTTCTAACCGCTTTACTCCGCTCACTTAGTAGGACTGCTCCTCCAGGCAGAGATCTGCATGTAAGCACCTCGAACAAAAATTTCCAAACCCGGAATTTCTGTTCGAGGAGACTTACACTCCGATCTCTAACCGCCTGGATCCGCTCACTTTTTTAGGACAGCTGCGTAAAGCAGAAGCCTGCACGTAAGCACCTCGGAGAAAAATTCCAAGAACGGGAATTTCTCTCCGAGGAGACTTACGCTCCGACTTCTAAGCGCTTTACTCCGCTCACTTTTCATAGGAGATGAGAACATGAAGGTTCAAGTACCATTAACAAAGGGGCTTTTAGCCGATAAGTACAGTAAGTATGCATCACCTGTAGATATTTTGGGTGATCAGCCAATCGTTTCATTTCCAATTAAAATTACCGATGCTCCCAAGGATGCCAAGTCCCTTGCTTTAACATTGGTTGATTGGGACGCCATTCCCGTCAGTGGTTTCATGTGGATTCACTGGATCGCTTCTAATATTTCACCGGATGTCACGGAAATTCCTGAGAATAATAGTCAAAAGCCGAAGGTGCCGATGGTCCAAGGACGTAACAGCACTGCTGGTGGTTTGATCGGTAATAACGATCCCGTAACCGCTTGGCATTACAATGGGCCAACCCCTCCAGATAAACCCCACAATTATCATTTATCAGTTTACGCTTTGGACACAGAATTACCCCTAAGGGATGGTTTCTGGCTCAATGAGCTTCAAGACGCAATGCGGGGGCATATTTTGGAAACAGCAGAATTTGTTATTCCAGCTCGTGCATAGGATAAATAATTCCTTGGGCAAGCCGTTTGGATTTTTAATTAGTGATATAATTAACACATAAATGACCACAAGGGAGGCAGCTTCATGGAATCCAACTACAACAACATCTTGGTCCCAGTCGACGGATCAGCCCAATCAGAGGACGCACTTGCAAAGGGAGCTCTTATTGCCCACAATAATGGTGCTCATCTCGACGTGCTTCATGTATTAAGCACCCAGCAATATGGCTACAATTATGGTGGCATGGTAGATGGTGATGTTATCAACAACCTCGTTGAAGACACCACTGATTATCTCAATAAGTCAGTGGACAGGATTAAAAAGGAAGCGGATTTGGATGACATTCAAATCCATATTCGTTTCGGTAATCCAAAGACAGTTATTGCCTTTGAATTTCCAAAGGACCACAAGTCAGACCTGATCGTGATGGGCGCAACGGGAATGAGTCGCCTACAACGAGTATTGGAAGGTTCGGTATCATCATTCGTTAACCGTAGCGCCAAATGTGACGTCATGGTAGTAAGAACAAACAAGGAAAATAAACCGTATAAACCGGTGGAAAATAATTAGAGTGCCAAAAACGAAAGTGCCGAAAAAGGCGCTTTGACGCGGTTATATAAGGAAGCCCTCACTAAAATCCTGGTTGGATTTTAGTGAGGGCTTCCTTATATATTAAGCGTCAGCCTTTTGAGGCACGTTTTAACACGAAAATGGCGAACATCCTGGTCTTGGATTTTTCGTGGGGGGATCTCCTTATATATTAAGCGTCAGCCTTTTGAGGCACGTTCCAACACAAGAACGTCCAACATCCTGGCCTTAGATTTTAATGGGAACTCCTTATATAGTAAGTCCCAGTCTCCTGAGACCCATTCCAACTACATAAAATCACTAATTCAACCCCAAGCCCCCTTCTCAACATCCCCCAAGTTTCGCCCCCCACTAATTCCGCCTAATTATTTCGCCAAACCAATTGACCTACTCCCCAGATATTGTATGATGAACGTAACGAGAAGATGAAAGCGCTATGATCAGAGGAGGAACAGCCATGAAAGTGTTAGTTATTGGGGGAATTGCTGGCGGGCCGTCGTTTGCGACGCGACTTCGGCGAATCAATGAAGATGACGAAATCATTATCTTCGAGCGGGGAGCAGCGATTTCGGTTGCCAGTTGTGCGATGCCTTACTATTTGGGCGGGGTTGTTTCAGATCGCTCTAAATTAATTGAGCGAACCCCGGAAATTCTCAAACAGCGAAATAACATCGATGTGCGCTTATTTAATGAAGTGACTTCAATCAACCCAGCTAATAAAAGCGTCACAGTAAAAAATTTGAAAACTGGCGACGTTTATCAGGAAAGTTATGATCAATTGGTCATCGCAACCGGAGCGAGTCCGGTTGTGCCACCGATCAAAGGAATCGAAAACGCCGGTAATGCCTTTGTCCTGAGAGCCATTACCGATGCGGACAAGCTGATGACGTATTTAGCAGCCAAGCGGCCCAAGACCGTGACAATTTTAGGGGCTGGCGCCATTGGGATTGAGGTTGCCGAAGCTTTTGTCAGACGCCAAATGGATGTGACCATCGTCGATCAAGCTGACCAAGTTGCTTCTCCCTACGATCCAGAAATTGCCTCAATCGTCAAAGATGAGCTAATCAAACAAGGCGTCCACGTCATTTTAAACAACGGGATCAAAGAAATCCGCAATAATGGCCACACCTTGGTCTTTGAAGACGGCAGCCTTCACCAGACTGCAATGCTCTTCTTGGGAACTGGGGTTAGGCCAAATAGTCAGCTGGCAGAAGCTGCCGGAATCAGATTGTCGCCTGACCATCACGTGATCGTTGATGATCACTTGCAAACCAACCTGCCAGATATTTATGCCATCGGTGACGTCATTGAAACGACCAGTCTGATTAACGGCCTACCGATTCCAAGTGTCCTATCCAGTCCCGCCAATCGTCAAGGCCACTTGCTGGCAGATATCATGACAGATGCTCCTGTCACCTATAAGGGCTTCGTTGGTGCTGGCGTTGCGAAATTCTTTGACCTGACTGCCAGCTATGTTGGCTACACTGAAAGTGCCTTAAAACAACTTGGAATCACCAATTATAAAACGGTCTTTATCACCCCGTATGACCGGGCTTATTTCTTCCCAAATGCTGACCGGGTGAATTTCAAGTTAATCTATGAAGAAAAAACTGGTAAGCTCCTTGGCGGCCAGGCAGTTGGCAAGCATGGTATCGACAAACGAATCGCCGAACTATCTGTTGCAATTACCGGCAACTTAACGGCCTTTGATCTGCCAGCTCTGGAAATCCCATATTCACCACCGTATTCTTCAACCCGGGATGTCTTAAATATCGCTGGCTACGTGGCGATTCAAGAATTAACAAATAGATCCAAGACAGTCAAAGTTTCAGCCATTTCAGCTGAAGACCGGCAAAACGCCTTTTTCCTGGATATCCGTGAACCCGGAACCGAATCGGCTGGATCAATTAACCCAACGGCCAATATCCCGTTATCACAACTTCGGGATCGGATTGAGGAGATTCCAAAAGATAAAAAAATCTACATCACTTTTAGAAAGGGAATTGGTCCCTACAATGCCTCGCGAATTCTCGACGGCAAGGGATACGATGTCACAACGATCGATGAATCTTAATAACTTCGTGAAGTCCGGCCAGCTGCTGGGCTTTTTTAGTTTCAAATCCGTACCACCTTTACCTCAAGCATACTTGAGGTGCTATATTTAAGGTAATTAATCTTTTATTTAGATAAGGAGATCTAAAATGTATTCAGCTTCTCAGCAACGATATAACAAAATGATTTACAACCGGGTTGGCCGAAGCGGCTTAAAGCTGTCAGCGATTGGTCTGGGCCTTTGGCATAACTTTGGCAGCGTCGATTCTTTTGAAAATCAAAAGGCAATCATCCACCAAGCATTTGACCTGGGAATCACCTACTTTGACTTAGCCAATAATTATGGCCCAATTCCCGGCAGTGCCGAGGAAAACTTCGGTCAAATCATGGCTGGCGATATGAAACCCTATCGTGATGAAATGATCATCGCTAGTAAGGCTGGCTACACCATGTGGCCGGGCCCATATGGAGATTGGGGATCCCGAAAATACATCATGGCCAGCGCCAATCAAAGCTTGAAGCGGACGGGATTAGATTATTTTGATATTTTCTATTCCCACCGACCGGATCCAAACACCCCAGTCGAAGAAACGGCCATGGCACTTGATGAATTAGTCCACCAAGGAAAAGCGTTATACATTGGTATTTCCAACTATGATGGCGTCCAGACCAAGGCGATTACCAAAGTTTTCAATGAGTTAAAAACACCGTTTGTCATCCATCAACCCAGATACAATATGTTTGACCGGTCAGTTGAAACTGACCTCTTCCCCGTTCTGAAAGCTGAACATAAAGCCGCGGTCAGCTTTAGCTCACTTGCCCAAGGCCTATTAAGCGATCGGTATTTAAACGGCATCCCAGCAGACTCACGCGCTCATAAGACGACCAGTCCCTTCCTCCATGAAGATCAGGTGGAAAAGACATTGGCAACCGTTAAACAATTGAACCAAGTTGCTAAAGACCGTGGTCAATCCTTAGCCGAAATGGCATTGGCATGGAACCTACGGGAACCAGAGATTGCCTCGGTATTAGTCGGCGCCAGTCGACCATCTCAATTGGTTGATAATGTGAAAGCGCTGGACCATTTGGCCTTTACACCAGCGGAATTAACTAAAATCGATCACATTTTGAAATAACAATTAATTGCCACATTGGCGACTTAATTACAGAAAATAAGCCACTCATCTAAACGCTCTAACTTGAACGTCTGGATGAGTGGCTTTTGTTTAATCAGCACCAAATCATTTAGCCGGCTTCAAACCATGCATTACAAATTCAACTGTTTCCTTACTGGCTTGATCAATGTCCAATTCACCACCAGCCAACACTTTCGGTAACAGATAAGTCAGCACCGTGCCAGAAATATACTGAATAATTCGTTGAAGCGGCCAACGGACCAATTGCCCATCTTCTTGATACTTTCGAATCACATTACCTAACGGACTATTAATAATGTTGGCAGCCTCTTTGCCAATCAGTGAGACCAGGTTGGCATTCCGCGTAATTTCCTGTAACAGGATTCGCAGCTGTTGGCGGTTGTCCAATGCAAACTTCATTCGGTTTTTGACCGCCTTTTCTAAAAATTCATCAATTGTCGGAGTTGCATTTTGCGCCATATCGACCATAAATTCTGTGACCGCTTTGGGTAAGACTTGGTGAATGAACGGTTCCAGGATTGCTTTTAGGATGCCATCTTTCGTCTTGAATTGTTTATACACCGTTCCTTCAGACACCGCTGCCCGATCGGCAATATCTCTTGTACTGGTGCGATCAAATCCCTTTTGCGAGAAAAGTTCCAAGCTTGCCCGCAGAACGGCTTGTTGTTTAGCCGATAAATCTGACTGGTCCAAACTTTCTGAAAACAGCGTTGTAAAGTTTTTATTTGCCATTGAATCAACCCTCCTAGACCTGTCGATAGTGTCGCATGGATAACATATTGAGCACAAGGAACACGACCACAAATATTAACAAGATTCCCAAACTCGGGGCAATGTCACCAATTGTTGCCCCTTTTTGAATCACGTCACTCATCGACTGGGAACCATAGTATAACGGCATAATTTTGGCCACTGGCTGCAGCCAATCGGCCATTTGATTAACCGGAATAATGCCCGAGAAGAAAATTTGGGGAATCACGACAATTGGGATGAACTGAACCATCTGGAACTCCGACGAGGCAAACGTCGAAATTAATAGTCCCAGCGTTAAGGCGACGACCGCCAAGAGGATGTTAATCAAAAAGATGTTCCAAATGTTCCCCAGAATCTGAATGTTAAAGACATAGATTGTAAAGAGGACGACCAACAGGGTTTGAATCAGGGCAAAGATCCCATAGCCTGATAGGTAGCCCATAATTACCTCTCCACGCTTGATTGGGGTCGCCAGCAGCCGGTTCAATGTTCCAGTTGTCCGTTCCCGCAGCAACGCAATTCCAGAAATCAGGAAAACAAAGAAGAAGACCACAAACCCAATTAAGATTGGCAGGAGCGTATTAAAGTACGTCGAATTCGAACTCCCATACAAGTAATGGGTCGTCACCGTGTAACTTGGGGCGGCTTTCAGTTGCTTTCCCGCCGCCGGTTGTGCGACTTGCTTGCCGTTTCCCGCTCGACCCATTTGGCGGGTCACAGCAGCTAAAGCGGCCTGCATCTTTTTCAAAGCCTTCGCCTGCGTCTTGATGGCGGTCCGGGCTGCCTTAGATTTCAATTCAATTTGACCTTTTTGTAGGCTTTGCTTTAGAATCGCGGTTTTGCTTTGATCGCTATTTTGCAAGGTCAGTGTCAGATGATCACCATTTTGACTCAACACTCCAGCATAATCGTGATCCCGGATGATTGTTTCGGCGCTCTTATCTGAACTAATTTGGTGAATCTTAACATGATTATTATTGACCGCCTTCACAAGAGTTGTGTCCACATTGCGAACGCCCAACGCCGCCGTTTGGTCCGTATTAGACTGAAACAAAAAATATAATAGCGATAAAATGAACAGCGGCGCGATGAACATTAACGCCAAAGTTCGTTTGTCTCGTAACATTTCTGTCAGAATTCGCTTAATCATTGTTAGTATGCGCATCTTGCTGCCTCCCTGCCGCTAAAAATACTGTTTCGCTCGACTTAACGCCATATTCCGTAATCAACTGCTTTGGAGTCCCCTGGGCAATTGCGGCGCCATTTCTGATCATCATGACGTCATCAGCTTCTTCAGCATCCTCCATAACGTGAGTCGTTAAGAGGATGGTCCGGCCGGCATTGGCTAATTTATGGAGTTCATTCCAAATTTGCTGGCGAAGTTCTGGATCAATCCCAACGGTCGGCTCGTCCAAAATCAAGATTTCAGGGTCAGAAACCAGGGCAATGGCAAGCGACAACCGCCGCTTCATGCCACCAGAATAATCTTTCACGTACTTCTTTAGATCTGGAACCAAATTCACAATGTTGGCCGCATAGGGAATCTTTTCTTTCAAGGCTTTGCGGGAAATTCCCTGCATTGACCCAAAAAACATGAGATTTTCGTTGGCGGTTAACGATTCATATAGCGCATCTGTTTGCGCCATAAAACCGATCTTGGCTAATAATTGCCGATTAGGCATCGGTGTGTCTAACACCGTCACCTGACCTTTCATCGGCTTAAGCATCCCCATAATCGTACTGACCAAAGTCGTTTTGCCAGCGCCACTCGGGCCAATCAAGGCTAAAATTTCGCCGCTGTTCACCGTCAAATTGATGTCTTTTAAAACGACTGTCTTGCCATAACCTTGTTCAAGGTCTGAAACCTGAATCACTTCCGTCATATCCATCACCCTTTTTTATTTAATAAGTGACCACTCACTCATTATTATAAACGGGTTCCGTTTTTTTGCAAGCGTTACCGGCAAATTGAGTCAATTTGCCGGTAGATGCCATCATATCAACGATTGTCAGTAACATCATGTTCCATTTTCATTTGCATTACTTTTTATCTTTGTTAAACTAGTTGTCAACGCTAAACAGGAGGTACTCATGGATTCAGAAAACACGACAAAGATTGGACTTTTTCAACTGATAATGCTGACACTCGGATCACTAATTGGTTCAGGATGGTTATTCGGTTCTTGGGAGGCAACCAAAATCGCCGGCCCAGCCGCAATCATCTCTTGGGTCATTGGTGGTATCGTCATTGCCGCTATCGCATATGATTATGTCGAAATTGGGGCAATGTTCCCAGAAGCAGGTGGCATGAGCCGGTACGCTCAATATTCTCACGGACCACTTTTGGGGTTCATCGCTTCTTGGGCGAACTGGATTTCCCTGATTACGTTGATCCCGATTGAAGCAGTCGCGGCCGTTCAGTATATGAGTTCATGGCCTTGGTCATGGGCAAACTGGACCCACGTTTTCTTGAAAAATGGCACCATTACTACTGCTGGGCTAATGGTGGTATTCATCTTCATCATTTTATTTACCTTGTTAAATTTCTGGTCAGTTAAATTATTGACCAGCTTCACCAGTTTAATTTCGATTCTTAAAATCGGGGTTCCAGCCCTAACAATTATCATGCTGACGGTATCGGGATTCTTCCCCCAAAACTACGGGCATTCCTTGCATGAATTTATGCCTTATGGGACCGCACCAATCTTCGCAGCAACATCCGCTGCCGGAATCATCTTTTCATTTAACGCCTTTCAAACCGTTATCAACATGGGCAGTGAAATTAAAAATTCCCGTCGTAACATCGGTCGCGGTATTTTTATTTCATTGTTGATTAGCGGAATTATTTACATCTTAATTCAAAGCACCTACATCACTGCTTTGGAACCATCGATGCTTGCCAAACACGGTTGGAGTGGCATTGACTTCAATTCGCCCTTTGCCGACCTGGCGATTATGCTCGGAATTCGGTGGTTGTCCGTTCTGTTGTATATGGATGCCTTCGTTTCTCCGGTTGGAACCGGGGTCTCATTCGCTGCATCAACCGGGCGAGCACTATACGCAATGGAAAGTAACCAACACATCCCAAGCTTCATCGGTAAAATCAATAAAAAATATGGGATTCCGCGGGTTGCCATGATTGTCAATTTAGTTTTGGGTATGCTGATGGTTTCAGTATTTAGGTCATGGTCAACACTTGCCACTGTCATTTCCACCTCTACGCTGATTGCCTACTTAACTGGTCCCGTTACCGCTGTCGCTTTTCGCAAGATGGCACCTAATTTCAAACGACCCGTTCGCCTGAAAAATTTAAACTGGATGGCACCACTGTCATTTGTGCTTGCCTCACTTGCTGTCTATTGGGCAATGTGGCCCACAACCGTCGAAGTTATCCTAGTCATTTTGCTAGGACTGCCCTTTTACTTCTATTATGAATATCGGGCAGGTTTTGTTGATACCCGGAAGGCTTTTTACTCCAGTATGTGGATGATCGTTTATTTGATTTTTATTTCGGTTATGTCTTACATCGGTAGTAAGCAGTTCAAAGGTATCGACTGGATTCATTATCCGTATGACTTCGTCGTTATTATTGCCTTTTCGTTAGGTTTTTATTACTGGGGCATCCACACTGCCCGAATTTTCCCTGACTTTTATCAAGCCAAGGCCTTAAATGACACCGTACAGGTTGAAGATTAACTCATAACTGATCATTATCATTGAAAGAGCGCAATTCATTCTATTTCGGAATGCTTGCGCTCTTTGTTTAATTTCTGGGATTAACTTGCTTTCGCAAACGGTTAGTGTTTTTCTCAAGTTATAGTATGATAATGATGTAAGAACTCAAGTAAAGGATGGCAAGATAGATGAAATTTATTTCATGGAACGTCAACGGATTACGAGCGGTTGTCAAAAAAGATTTCGATAAAACATTTAACGACTTAGACGCCGACTTTTTCTGCATTCAAGAAACCAAAATGCAGGCAGGTCAACTCAAGTTAGAACTGCCTGGTTACCACCAATACTTTGATTATGCCGAGCGAAAGGGCTATTCTGGAACGGCCATTTTCACCAAGCATGAGCCTCTGAACGTCTCCTATGGGATTCAAGCTGACGAATTTGATCACGAAGGCCGGGCAATCACCTTGGAGTATCCAGATTTTTACCTTGTAAACAGTTATGTCCCAAACTCCGGGGCCGGCCTCAAACGATTAGACTTCCGCATGGGCTGGGACACCGCCTTTCAAAATTATCTGGCTAACTTGAATCAAGACAAACCGGTCATTCTTTGTGGCGATCTAAACGTTGCCCACAAGGAAATTGACTTGAAAAATCCGCAATCCAACCACCATAATGCCGGCTTCACCGACGAGGAACGCCAGTCATTCGGCCATTTCTTAGACCAAGGCTTCATGGATACCTTTCGCCATTTTTACCCAGACATGACCGATATTTATTCTTGGTGGAGCTACCGGTTCCACGCCCGTGATCGCAATGCCGGTTGGCGGATCGATTACTTTATTGCGAGCGAGCGGTTTGCCGATCAAATTAAGGACTCAAAAATCTTAACGGATGTGTTTGGATCCGATCATTGTCCGGTTGAGCTAGTCACCAAAGCTGATTAACCTTTTGCTGTTAGTGATAACCACAGTTTTATTTTTGTTCAATCCCACTAATGAATTCTTGAAGATTCAAACCTAGACTTAAACTAGGTCACTTTTTAGTTGTGATGGGTTCCAATCGCTCATTCAGTGAATGGCTGATAAGCCCTTTCAATCCATTGTTTAGAATCTAAACCACAAGGAGAATTCACTATGGCAGACTTACAAATTAACCGCCGCTTGATCATGACCCCCGGTCCCACGCTCGTTGATCCTCGGGTTTCTCAAGCAATGAGCAACCAGATCTTGGGCCAATTTGACCCGGATTTTACCGATATCATGGATCACACGATGGCACTGATTCGAAAGAGCTTCTCAACCAATAACCAGTTTTCATTTCCAATCGATGGTTCAAGTCGGGCTGGCTTGGAAGCCGTCATTGGCAGTATTGTTGAACCTGGGGACGATGTCCTCGTGCCCATCATCGGCCGATTTGGCGATCTAGCCGTTGAATTAGCTCAAAGGGCTGGTGGCAATGTTCACACCATTGAAACTGACTGGGGCCAAGTTCTCGATCAGGATCAGATTATTGCAGAAATTAAGCGCTTGAAGCCCAAAGTCGTTGCAATGGTTCACGGTGAAACATCGACTGGCCGGCTTCAACCACTCGATCGAATTGGCAAAGCCGTCCGCCAAGTTGGTGGCTTCCTCGTTATCGATTGTGTCGCTTCCTACATGGGAACTCCTGTGTTAGTTGATGATTGGCAAATTGATGCAGCAGTCGGCGGTGCCCAGAAATGCCTCTCAGTGCCTGCTGGGATTACGCCCATCACGTTTAACGATCGTTTCGCTGAAGCAATTAATCAGCGCAAGCGGATTGAACGGGGCGTCCGTAGTGCAGAAGATGCTGACCAAGCGGCATTCATCACTAGTAATTATCTAGACTTAACCCAGCTCCAAGACTACTGGTCACCCCGCCGATTGAATCATCACACCGAAGCAACCGTTTCGGTCTATGGTTTAAACGTTGGCCTACAGCTTGCCCTTGAGGAAGGCCTGGAGAATCGCTATGCCCGTCATCTTTGCATTCATCGGGCACTTAATGCCGGCCTGACTGCCCTGGGCCTTCACATTTTTAATGAAGGCGATCACGAAATGCCGATGGTCACTTGTGTTGAAATCCCCGCTAGTTTAGGCGACGGGGAGTTCTTTAAAGCCATGTTGTTGAAAGAATTTGGCGTTGAAATTTCAAGCTCGTTCGGTAGCCTTCACGGCAAGATTTGGCGCATCGGCACAATGGGTTACGTTGCCGAAAAAACCAACATGGTCAACTTTATCGCCTTGCTGGCAGCGGCGTTACTCACTGCTGGAGTCAATGTTGACACCAAGGCTGGTTTGGCCGCCTTCAATCAAGTTTATTCAGATTAATGACATCTTCTAAAAAAGGCCAATCGTATCAGTAGCCCCCTTGGGGTTGCTGGCGCGATTGGCCTTTTTGTTTCATTACCTAAAGTTCCAAGTATTTATTTGTAAAGCCGATGTTGCTTGGAATCATGTTGCCCATCTTCTGTTGATTTAACCATGCATAGAATTTCTCCCAGCGATTCTGGTCAAAGGCGCCCCAGAGGCCGTCTGTTGGCCGGTAATGCTTGCTGATCTCCAGCTGGCTTTGGATTACCAACGGTTCCTGCAGCATCCGATCCGGCACGTATCGCATCAGAATCTGGGCCGCTTCTTCCGGAAATTGTTCAGCAAACGCAAACCCTTTGCGGGTGGCTCGTAAGAATTTTCTCGCAAGGTCGCCGTGTTCTCCGAGAAAATGCGTATTGGCTGCCAAGACGGGTGTGTAGTAATCAAAAGCGGGTACATAATCTTTGACATAGAAGAAATGATAGGCTTCGTTGGTCTCACTCAAATTGGCCATCAACCCTTCCCAGTGATGATAAACGAAGATGCCATCGTACTTTTGTTCGGCCAAATCTTTCACTGGATCAAAAATCATATCGTTGGGAACAATTGTGACTTGATTAAAATCGCCGCCATCGGCATTAATCGTATCTCTGATAATTGCCTGCTCAGTCGGATAACCAAAGGTCGCATAGGTGTTGCCGGTGAAATCCTTTGGTCGGGTAATCTTATGGTTCGTCAATAATCCTGACAAATTGTGATCATTCAACGCTGCAATGGCAACCAGCGGCGCATTTTCATCCTTTACAAAGACATCTGACAACGACATCTGCTCAGTAATCGCAAAATCCGCTTTTCGCTGCAAGAGCCAATCCCGGCCATCTGCATGATCATCAGGCATGAAGATTGATAAGTTCAAGCCTTCATCTTCATAATACCCATTATCAATTGCGGCATAAAAACCGGTATGGTTGGTATTTGGGATCCACTCTAGTGCTAATCGAATTGTTTCAGTTTTCATGATTTCCTCCTAATTACTAACGACATGGCTTCGCTGCAACATCTTGACGATCATCATATTGATCACCCCACTAAAAATAAATGTAGAAATAAGGCGAATGATGAACAACGTTATCAACAACCCCAGTGAATATTTTGAGTATCCGTAAAAGATCATTTCCCGGACAAATGTCACGACGGTCACAAAAATGACACTGAGACTCAAACTCAACCAATTCCAAACTTTATAGCCCGTGGCCAAGTAGCCCAGTTCAGCGCCTGCACCTTGAACCAACCCGGCAATCACGGCTGCCGCCCCAAACTGCCCGCCGATAAACATCTCGACAATCGAAGCCAGCGTTTCAACCAAAGTTGCCGATCCTGGCACTCGAAATAATAGGCCAGCCAGTGGTCCGGCCATCACCCAGACGCCTTCGAGAATATCGTTGGCGGCCGGTGCCAAGCCAAACGGGGTCAAGGCGGCGGTTAATGTCGTATAAATTGGGCCCAGAACCCAATAAATCACCCAAAAAAATAAGGCAATTAATGTCAAGGTAATGACATCTTTCAATGAAAATTTGCGCATAAAAAATGGTCCTCCATTGTTCATGGGGCACCAAGTTTGAGAGAAAAGTCGACTCAATAATTGCATAGATTGAGCTCCTATCAAAAGCAACGGATAGCAGCAAACTTTTTCCCTTCGCTGGTACTAACCAGATCAGGTTCAACGAGTATCATCTCAGCCAAAATTGGCACCCCAAGTTATTTTGTTCTTATAAAGGATATCATTCAGTTAAAAGAAAGTGAAGTATACTGATTATCTATGGATGGATACCCAAATTTATTTAACAATTACTTATATTTAAAATATAATGTTTTTATTAACATATAATTATACGAAAGGAACATAGATCTTGAAAAAATTTTGTTTAATATCATTTCTAGTTTTAGTGTTTAGTTCATTTGGTTCATCAGAGGTTTCTTTTGCGTCTTCCCACAGCACAATTCCTAAAATTTTTCGTGGAACATGGTACACATATATGGGGAAAGAAAAATGGTCAGCAACAAAATACACTGCCCACTCCATTTTAGGATTTAATGTCAATAAAGCTGGAAAAAGGATCAGCAAATATTATTGGAAGTCAACACCTCGGAGTAAAGGGTTCAACAAGCTATATGTTACACGTCAAGCAGCAAATCACTCCAACGAACCAAACACAATTGATCGCGTAAATTACTCGTTTACTAAGGGAGACGGCGGAATGCATTGGATTGGAAAAATTAAAATACACGGGAAATATTATCAAGAACTCTGCGATTTCGAAAGTGGCCCTGAATATGTCAACGTATCCTTACGATACCGATATCCCCATGATTTCACACATGTATACTAATTTAATCGTTGTTTTATAAAAAAGGCGACAACCAATAAAATGATTGCCGTCTTTTGAGCACAAATGGTTCAATGCCCCTGCCAAGGTGCTTTTATCATACAACAAATTACGATATTACCCAACCAAATCCCAAATAGTTTTAAAGAGGAAAATAATCAACACCACAATAATAATCGGTCGAGCAATCTTGCTGCCAAAGCGTTTGTAATAACTGGCGCCAAGAAAATTACCAATGATACTAAAAGCTCCTGCCGTCAGGCCCAATAACATGATGACCTTACCGCTTAATAGGAATACCACCAACGCCGTAATATTTGTTGTTAAATTGATTACCTTAGTGTTGCCAGCTGCTAGATTAATTGGTAAATGAGCAAGGCCGGTTAATGTGATCAACAAAAAGGTCCCTGTTCCCGGTCCATAGAAACCATCGTACGCACCCAGCCCCAGTGAAATTCCCAGGGTGATAAAAAATTGAGTTCCCGTTAACTGAGAATCGGCCAATTTAGAATTTAAAGCATGCCGATTTAGCAACAAGTAAAGAGCAGTTGCCGGCAGAATCACCAATAAAATAAGGCGGAAATACTGATCACTAATATGTAATGCCAATCGAGCCCCCAAGGATGAGCCGATGACAGCTGCTACGACCGAAAAGAAGGCCAGCTTCACTCGAATGTAACCACTGCGGGCAAATTCAAGCGTGGAGATAGTGGTGCCCATTGCCGACGATAATTTATTCGTCCCAACTGCGAAGTGAGCTGGAATTCCCGCCATCAAATAAGCCGGAAGTGAAATTAAGCCACCGCCGCCACCAATCGCATCCACAAACCCAGCAAGAAATACCAGCGGGCAAACAATTAAAAATTCTGTCAACACTAGAACTCATCCCTTCAATTACCTGATAGATACTTATCATCATAATCTAAGAATTTCACCTAGTCTATGCTTTCAAACGAATCAAAAGGAGAGCGTAAAATATCTTGTGTAAATGCATAAAAGATTTCTGAATTGTATAGAAATAGGGAATGCCTTCCCTTATGATAT
>NZ_JAHPPD010000006.1 GCF_019061365.1 Lentilactobacillus dabitei | reverse complement strand
CAAATGTTTGGTTCCGAAATGAATCGGAACGCCCTGCACATTTGTTTGTCGAAAATTTTGTTCAGTTTTCAAAGGTCTACAACGTTGTTTTAAAAGGCTCATATGTCCTCCGCGACAACTATTTAAATATACCACGCTGCTATCAATATGTCAACAAACTTTTTTAAATCACTTTTAAGTTGAAATGACATACCTTCGAAACAGCATCTATAAATATACCGAAAATTCGGGCTCCCGTCAAGCATAAATTCAAAACAATTTTATAAAATGCTTCTAGTGGGTTTTAAAAACAAGAAAAGCCCCAAAAGATCAATATAAATTGGTCTTTCAGAGCCATCACCTTATTTTAATTCTGGCGCATCCGTCTTATATAAACTCATGGTCGACTTACCGCCATTCTTGGCTTCAATACTTGTTAGATGTTTTTCTTGGGCCTTCTTTAAATTATCAATCCCTTTAGTGTATTGATAGGTAAAGTCCTTACGGTTCACTTTCTTGAATCCCTTTGGTGTATAGAAGCGTAGCAAATCACCATAAATCACTCGATCTGAAAGCGATAATTCGGTTGTTACGTGGTTTTGGATGCTGGCAATTTCCTTCTTTTGCTTGGCATTGGGGGTGATTGCCTGACCCGTTTTAGTCAGGTACACCGTGCTACCAACCTTTGTATACTCAGGAGTAACAAAATCTCCGTTTCTAAAGGCAACCCGCTGATCATGCTGCTTGGATAACAAGTCAGTACCGAATTGAATCGTATTGTTATTCTTATCACCCAGTAGATGTAGCAAAGTAGGCAGCACATCGATTTCACCACCATAACTATGATCAACTTTCCCTTTTAGGCCATCTGCATGGATCATAAAGGGTACCTTCTGGAACTGAGCAAGATCATAATTATTAATCGATTTCTTGTGTAGGAGCTGGGCAATCGCCGGCCGATGATTATTGGAAATCCCATAATGGTCACCATAAACCACAATGACACTATTTTTCATCAAGCCAGTCTTACGAAGATAATTCAAAAATTCTGCAAATGCCTGGTCAAGGTAATGGGCGGTCTGAACGTATGGATCGACCGTCTTATCACCCGTTGTCGTTGCAGGAAAATCGGTATTCTTCTTATCCAATTCATACGGATAATGATTGGTAAGCGTAATCAGCTTTGCATAGAACGGTTGGGGTAATTGTTGAATATAGTTAGCGGCATCTCTAAAGAAGATCTTATCTTTCAAGCCATAACCAACACTGTATGAAGGCTTGATCTTGTAATACTGTGAACTAAAGAAATACTGATAGCCCCAGGACTTGTATGTACTATCCCGGTTCCAAAAACTGGGAACATCACCATGAAAGGCAGCAGTCGTATAACCCCGCTGATCGAGGATCGCAGGAGCTGCCTGATACGTATTTTGTGCGCCATAGGTCACCATTGCTGAACCTTGCGGCAAGCCATAAAGTGAGTTCTCCAACATCATTTCAGCATCTGAAGTTTTCCCTTGGGCAACTTGATGATAAAAATTATCAAAACTGACAGTATTCTTGTTACGGAAAAACTTGTTAATGTGTGGTGTGACTTCCTTACCATCCACTTTGTAATTAATCAAAAATTGTTGGAAACTTTCCAAATGAATGATAAAGACATTCTTCCCCTTTTCCTTACCAAAATACGCTGGATTGGGTTTGGCTCTGGTGTGCTTTAAGTATTTCAAAATACTATCCATGTCACTCGCCTTTGCATGCGACCGGGTAGCCGATTCCTTTTGAGTTTGGTACGCATTAAATGCTGCGTATTCATTTAGTCCTAAGTATTTAACAATATAGTTATTATCAAAAGTCCGAGTTAATAGACCGGTCCGATCAGAATTGGCCAGTCCGTACTCACCCCCCATTAACAATAGGGAAATGAACGAAATCAAAAGGGCATAACGCTTTTTGAACGGTTGGGCATCTGTCTTAATCCCATGGAAAACAAGTAATCCAATCAGAATTAAAATATCCAGGAAAATAAAGAAGTCACTAAATCGAACAATTTCGACGAGGCTCTTTCCGAGATTGTTCTGAACGTTCCCACTTCCCTTAATGATTCCCATTGACAAAAAGTCGGAGAATTCCCGATAGTAGACAATGTTAGCAAAGATCCAGATAGTCTCCAAGAAATCGATAATCATCATCAGCCAGTATGAAAGTCGACCACTAAAGTATAAAGCAATTCCAAACGTCAGTAAGGCAGCTGGGATTGGATTCACTGCCAGCAGGAACTCCTGCATCCCACCCTTAACACCAAGCGAGAACTTGGTTAGGTAAACAATATACGTTTTAATACAAAAAAGTATGACGATCAGGAAGAAAAATCCCAACCGAGTATTCAAAATATTCGAAAAACGATATTTTTTATCAGATATCATCTTTGTTCCTCCAAAAATATCCGATAAGCAGCCATTCAAGCTGGTTTATCAGAATCATCAACTTTATCTGGTTTGGTTAATAAAGCAAAGGCCCCAGCAGCCATTCCGAAGTAGTATGTCAATAAACGCCAGAGAATCATGGCAAGTACCAACTTACTATTGCTTGAAATAAAACTATGAAACAATGATTCGAAACTAAACTCAGCACCACCTGACCCACCAGGAATCGGAAAGAGTGAAATAATCATGACAATCATAATGTGGAGACTGGTTACCATGAAAATATTGGCACTGTAATAGCCAAGTGAGAGCATAATGAAATATGGAATCAGGTAATAGAACAATAATTGGAAGAAAGTGAGCACGACAACCTTTAATAACAGCTTTGGCTGACGACCAATCCGAATGCTTTCCTCATATAAGTTGTCGATTTTTTCATAGAGAGTAACCCGCATGGCATAATATTTTTCGTCTTTTGTAAACCATTTTACCGGATGAAAAAGGATTTTGGTTACTTTTTTAGTGAATCTTGGCCAATACATAATCATTAAGAGGCCAACGATCACAAAAAAATGGATCAAAAAACCAAATAGCACGAACAATGCCAAAAAATGCAGCTTACTGGCAACAAAATGAAACCCAATAATTAAACTAATAAAAAAATTGATAACAATCATCGCCTGATAAACAACGAATTTCATTAGTAGAACCGAACTCGCACGACCGCCGTCAATCCCGGTTTGGAGCATCACAATGAGTTGCCCAGGTTGGCCACCAGACGAAAACGGCGTAATTCCATTAAATAATTGTTCGACTAATGGCACTCGTAACGCATCTTTGAGGGTAAAATTCTCAACGCGGTTTGAAACCAACACCTTGGTGACGAAACCTTCAATCACTAGATAGGCACAAATACATAGAAATGCCACCAGCAACCACCACGGATCAAGGGTGAAAAAATCATGAATCAATACACTTAACTTGATGTCCTTCATCGAGTACGCAAGAATGGCAGCACCAATGATCACCATTACAAATAGGGTGATTTTATTATTTCGTGACATTGTTACCCTTCCTCAGCTTGTTTCCTGTAAAAATCATACCAAACTTTTGCCAAGTGAGATTCTGAGTATCGCTCACTAGCCGTTTTCGTTACTTGCTTCAATTCATTCAGCTTGGCGTCATCGGTGATAAGCCCTACTAGTTGGTCATTCATCTCATTGACATCTTTTGCGGGCAAATAATAGCCGTCAATGATCGACTTATACAAGTCCAGGTCACGCAACATGACTGGTGTATTGGTCGCAAATGCCTCTAAGACAGACATTGGAAATAGCTCATTGTATGATGGTAAGATAAATAAATCGGCCAGGTTATAATAATCAACCATCTTTTGACGATCGATGATCCCCGGGAAAGCTAAATTGCTGGGCGGGTCCTTCACAATTTTCTCGAGTTCCGCGTACCCTTCAGTGATCTTGCCAAACGAAAAGCCACCCGTCCAGATAAATTGGACACTTGGATTGCGTTTGGCAAGTTCAACAAAGTCCAAAACGCCTTTTCGAGTTTGAATTTGACCACTGCCTAACACCGTAAACCGATCTTGCTTGTACCCATGAGTCGCTCTCAATTCGCGTTTACGCTGATTGTCAGCAGGATAGAACTCAGTTGGACTCACAAAATTTGGAATATACGTAATGTTGTCACTTGGAATGCCATACTTCTCCAACTTGGGAATAAACGATGGATTCACGACAACAATATGATCCATCCGTTTGTAAAACGCAATCACGTATTTGTAAAAGACTCCCTTAAACGGTTGAGGAATTTTTAAACTACCTTCCAAAGTCTCTGGAATGAAATGAACGTAGCCAATTTTTCGGCCCCGCTTCTTGGAGAAGGTAGAAAGGTAAAAACTGGGATTAATCGTGTGATAGTGACTGATATCCGCTTTGGCATAACTATTAATTGTAATCTGAAAGTCCTTTGGAAAGCGCTGCTTTAACATCGCAATTAATTCATCATAAGCACTACCCACACCTTGGCCCTTAACCTTGTCGGCAGTCGAGAACATGTTGATCTTAAGCATAGAAACTCCTTCAGAAACAGTAATTATTCGATATTAATCGTTGGATCTTTTGGCAACTCCTGTTCAACCGTCACGTTATGATAAAAATCGACAACCCGATCGGCAAATGTTTCAGCAGAAATCGTCTTGAGCTTTTTCTGTAAAATTCCTTTGGCTTTCCCTGTGTTATTTTGGACAGGTTCCGTGAGATAGTTAACAACCGCATCCACATATCCTGAAGCATCGTGATAGGTTTGCCCCAACGTCCGGTTG
The DNA here is from genome assembly GCF_019061365.1 of Lentilactobacillus dabitei. Taxonomy (GTDB): domain Bacteria; phylum Bacillota; class Bacilli; order Lactobacillales; family Lactobacillaceae; genus Lentilactobacillus; species Lentilactobacillus dabitei. Next base: position 48,721 of record NZ_JAHPPD010000006.1, on the reverse strand, counting down.
TTTAACAGCGCATCCGTGTAGTCGCTTGTTGTCACGACAACGGGCAACCCAGCAGCCATCGCTTCAATATAGGTCAGTCCTTGAGATTCAGATTCAGAGGCAGAAACAAACACATCCGCAGCCCGATAAAATGCGTTCACGTGGTCATTACTGATTTCGCCAGTAAAGATCACGTGATCAGCTAACCCGAGCTTATCAGCCTGATCCATCAAATCTTGTTTGGCCGGACCATCGCCGACAATCATTAATTTTGCATCGGGAACCTTAGTAAGAATATCCGGCACCCAGTCAATGACTTGGGCTAAATTCTTTTCATAAGCTAACCGGCTGATAGATAACATCAACGGCGTATCCCTTGAAATGTGATACTTGGTTCGAATATCGGTATGAAGTTCTTTGGCATACATGCCAATATCGATTCCGGTTGGGATGATCCGCATCTGACTTTTAACCCCATAGTCCGTTAATTTGTCGAGCACGCGATCACTTGGGGCAATTACGCCAGATAAGTGATAGCAGAATGCCAAAGTACCTTCCTTAACATGGACAGGTTTGAGCAGCTTACCATTGGCAACGTAATGCAAATAATCTTCATACATTGTGTGATAAGTATGAACACAGGGAATATTCAAATTCTTGGCTACAAATTTTCCAATCACACCCATTGAAAATTCCGTTTGGGTATGGACGATATCTAAATTCAGCTCTTTAGCAATTTCATAAGCTTGAAAAAGCCCCCGAACTGCGATCCGCCGATCTGTAAAGGAAATGAATGGAATACTGGAAAATCTGAATATGTTTCGTTCATATGTATCTTTATCAACGTGAGGATCAGTCGTCGTAAAAATGTAAACCTGGTTTCCTTGCCGTTCCAACTCGTTCTTAAGCGTTCGAATCGAGGTGGCGACCCCACTGACTTGTGGGAAATAGGTATCAGTAAAAATTCCAATGTTCACGACTAATTCCCCTTTCTGGTGGTACAATTTAGTATTTCGAAGGCAGCAGCAACACCACTAACGGTAGTATCTGGACCGTGTCGTTAAAATGTGCGCCCAGATCTGCACACTGTGCCAAAGTGACCGCTTCACCCATTGCAGACGGCACTGTAGTGTAACAATCGTTATAATTATATTGGTTTAGTTCTAGTATTGCAAACGAGTCAAACTAAAAAAACAAGCTGCTAATCAACCGTTTATAGCCGTTAGCAACTTGTTTTTTAAGTTATTTATAAGTCTAGTATTCATCACAATGAACATGAATTAGTCAGTGAGTCCTTCAGACTTCATTGCTTCACTGATTGCAGCAATTGCCTGCTTTTCGTCGTCGCCGTCAGCAGTAATTGTTACTGATGCACTTTGGCCAACACCCAATGACATCACACCCATGATTGATTTCAAGTTAACGGACTTTTCTTGATATTCAAGGGTAATATCTGAGTTAAACTTGCTTGCCGTCTGGACTAATAAAGTAGCTGGGCGAGCATGAATTCCTGTTTCTGCCACAATGTTATATTCACGTTTTTCCATTATAAATCATTCTCCTCTGATCAGTTTTATAAACTCCGAAAAATAATTTTAAAGTTAAAATTATTCCTTACTCATCTTAGAATAGCAATATATCAACCAAAATACAAGCTTAACCTCAACCGCTTACAGCATTTATTGCGTTTTTTTGTCATCTTCGTCGCGTTCAAAAACATATGTCACCACACCACCTTGATTTGCGGTCCCAATCACCCGCTTGCGCTTGTCAAAATTCATGTAGGCCACCTGGAAATCCATGAAGTGGTCTGGGTGCACTTCAATCCTATCAAGCTCTCCGGATTCTAGCTTCTTCAGTTGTTCCTCATAATTTACGTCTTCTGCCAATGGTTAATCATCTCCTTAAATGATCTGTTCAGTCCAATTACTTGATTACATCATATGTTGTTGTATAATAATTTCAAAGGTCAAAGTTGGTCAGTAACTTCATCCTTCGTTGTCCTTTTATTTTCTATATTAAAGGAGGAAAGCAATTAATGCTATGCCAAAATTGCCATAAGAATCCAGCAACCATTCATCTTTATGCGAGTGTGAATGGTCAAAAGCAAACAATTAACCTTTGCCAAAATTGCTATCAACTCCTATCGAACAAACAACGTAACACAGGAGGTGCTCAAAATATGGCTCAAGATCCATTTGGATTTGGTGGCTTAGACGACATTTTCCGCGCAATGCAAAACGGAAATGTTAATCCAAACTCCCAACAAGAAATTCCGCCTACCCAACCAATGGGACCAAATAACGGTGGCGGTCCAAGAGGTCCTCAACAAAATGGCAACTCACTTCTCGGCCAATATGGTATCAATTTAACCCAACTTGCCAGAGATGGGAAAGTTGATCCAGTTATCGGTCGTGATAATGAAATCCGTCGAGTCGTCGAAATCTTAAACCGTCGAACCAAGAATAATCCAGTTCTCATTGGAGAAGCTGGAGTTGGTAAAACAGCTGTTGTTGAAGGATTAGCCCAGGAAATTGTTTCTGGCAACGTGCCTTCAAAGCTGCAAAACAAACAAATTATTCGCCTTGACGTCGTTTCACTTGTTCAAGGAACCGGGATCCGGGGCCAATTTGAACAGAGAATGCAGCAATTAATCAAGGAAGTTCAAGACAATCCAGACATCATCCTATTCATCGATGAAATCCATGAAATTGTTGGTGCCGGAAATGCCGAGGGTGGCATGGACGCTGGTAACGTCTTAAAGCCCGCACTTGCCCGTGGCGAATTCCAGTTAATCGGTGCCACAACGTTAAAAGAATATCGTGATATCGAAAAAGATTCAGCTTTGGCTCGTCGACTTCAACCAGTGACAGTTGAAGAACCTTCACCAGAGGAATCGATCAAGATTTTGAAGGGTATCCAGAAACGTTATGAAGATTACCACCACGTTAAGTACACGGATGATGCGATTAAGGCAGCAGTTAAGTTGTCCGACCGTTACATTCAAGATCGATTCTTACCTGATAAGGCCATCGATTTACTCGATGAAGCCGGCTCTCGAAAGAATTTGACCATTAATGCGGTTGATCCTCACACGGTTGACGAAAAGATTCAAAATGCCGAGAAGCAGAAACAAGCTGCTTTGAAGAGTGAAGATTATGAAAAAGCCGCTTACTATCGTGATCAAGTAAGTAAGCTTGAAAAGACCAAGGAAAACGGCAGCGTTAATTCCGCAGATACCCCGCAAGTAACTGCAGAAGACATGGAAAAGATTGTCGAAGAGAAGACTGAAATTCCAGTTGGTGAATTACAAGCCAAGGAACAGCAACAACTTCGCAACTTAGCTCCTAACCTTGAAAAGCACGTCGTTGGTCAAAACGAAGCTGTTGAAAAGGTTGCTCGGGCTATTCGTCGTAACCGGGTTGGTTTCAATGGAACCGGCCGGCCAATCGGTTCATTCCTATTTGTCGGCCCTACCGGCGTTGGGAAAACTGAATTAGCTAAACAACTCGCCTATGAACTATTTGGTTCAAAGGATTCCATGATCCGGTTTGACATGTCTGAGTACATGGAGCCGCACTCAGTGGCTAAGTTGATTGGTTCACCTCCTGGCTACGTTGGGTACGAAGAAGCTGGTCAGTTAACTGAACAAGTTCGTCGTCACCCATACAGTCTGATTTTGTTGGATGAAGTTGAAAAAGCCCATCCTGATGTTCTTCACATGTTCCTTCAGATCCTTGACGATGGTCGTTTGACGGATAGCCAAGGACGGACGGTTTCATTTAAGGATACCATCATTATCATGACGAGTAACGCCGGCCAAGGTGATTCAGAAGCCAACGTTGGTTTTGGTGCTGCCGCTACCGGCAAGACCCACTCAATCATTGACAAGTTGACCAACTACTTCAAACCAGAACTATTAAACCGTTTCGATGATGTTGTTGAATTCAGCCCACTCTCAAAGGAAAATCTCCAGAAGATTGTTTCGCTGATGATCGATGATGTTAACAACATGCTTGCCCAACAAGGATTGTTCATTAATGTGACTGATAAAGCCAAGGCTAAGTTGGTTGAATTAGGATTCAATCCGGCAATGGGTGCCCGACCACTTCGTCGAGTGATCCAAGAGCAGGTTGAAGATAAAGTCGCTGATTACTATCTTGACCATGAAGGTGCCGCTCGCTTAACTGCCGATGTTGATCGTAAAGGAAACATCGTCATTAAGACTGACAGTGAAGCAAAGCCTGCCACTAAATCAAATGGTTCAACTAAAAGTGATCAATAATTGATCAAAAAAGTGATTCGAGCAAATTGTTCGGACCACTTTTTTAGTACATAGAATTTGCCATAAAGAATTGTTCACCAATTATGAAGCGCTTGATTTCGCAGTCCCTTAGATTATGATATAATTTTATATAGAACCTTTTAGGAGATACGAAATGACGCTGATTGATTGGCTTAGACGAAAATTGAATAGTTCTCCCCCCATTCGTCCCCAAGCGCGGCAAAATCGCATTAATCGTCGCAATCATTACCGGCGACACAAACGGGAAACGGTTAACGTAGATCCTGGATCTGACTCAATTCAGTCCGCCGATAGCCGCCAAAATAAAGAAGTGCAACCAGCCCCTGCTGATCATCAGGTTAAAGAACCGCAACCAGTTGATCAAGCGCCAGCCAAAACCGACTTCAGTTACGAAAGCCGGCAACAATCACAAATTTCCATTTTTTATTTGGATGAAAATCAACACGAAATTCGCCCGGCAGACATTTTAAATGGCTTTAGCGGTGATCGTCTGCATTTTCGATTTCCAACGTTTGCGGACTATTTCATCACTGCCATTGATAACTTCACAAGTTATTTTGAAGATGATGACCAAGAAATCACCGTTCATTACGAGTTGCGCCAAGGTCAGCCGGTCCTCATCTATTCTGTGGATACGGATACTAGCAACATTCTTCAATCTGTCAATATTTTGAGTGACAAATTGGGGAAGAAGTATCGAATTGATTGCCCAAATGTAGCTAATTATCGATTGATCACCAGTACAGGCAATACTTTGGGCCATTTCAACACTGACATTCAAAAAGTCATTTTTGCCTATCGGCGGGCCGACTGGAAAACGGTTCAACAAGTTGAGTATTACGTCAAGTTAACGCGCCACCATGATGTGTTTGATGAGCCCAATGGTCACATCCTGCGAACTGGGTTGCCAAAGAACCTGGTTTTAAAAGTCTTTGGTAGCGTCATTACTTCGAACGGTACCAGCTGGTTAAATATTGGCGGCTTTGAATGGATTAAAAATCATCTGCTTGAACCAAGTGACCCACCAGTTCAAGAAGTTGCTGGACCAATTACTGAAACATCCCGCAATCCAGTTCGGTTGTTTGGAACCATTAGTTTTGTCCCAGGGCGTTCGGTTGCGGTGTTTGACCAACCTTATGGAACTCAAACTAATGAATTACTTGATGGCAGCAGAGTCTCGATTGTCGCAACAATTGTGGACGATCAGGATTTAATTTGGTATGAATTAGCCGATCATTCGGTGATCCCTAGAAATTATGTGGCTGTTGATGAATGAAATTGTGAGCGTAACAAATAGCCGTTTTGATCCAAGTAATTGAAAATACTTTAGCAAATGTCTCAAAAAATTGTCCACCACAAAGGGCCCCTGACCATCAATCCACACTGGATTTTGGTCGGGGGCCCTTATTTCATTGCATTAAATTGCTAGGCTGCTAGCACGATGATGCCTTCAAAGGCCAAACTGCAAGCAGCCACTCTTTGAAGGTGAACGTAGGCTGCTATTTTTTCAGACTACAGGTTCTTATCATACTCAAAGGTTAACTTCGAAAGGTTTAATCCCTTTTCAATCAGCTGATGATTAAAATGCTCCGTGGCAATTCTCATCATTTTAACAACTTGATGATTCTGCTCTGTCAAATAATTCGTCAATTCAGATCCCTTCAAGCCCTTTGCTTCATCAATCGTATCTTGAACATGGCGACGAAGCTTTTCCTTGGAATCCGTCAAGAAATCAACATCATCTTGAGCAAACTCTGAATAGTGGGTTTCAACTAACATTGACAACTTTCGATACATCCAGTACGCACTTTCATCATCACAGTGCAATGGTGTGTTGGCATAGCTTTCGTCCGTATCATTAGCATTAGCAAAGAATGGCACGTATGGTGAAAATGCGGGTACCCCAAAGCAGAGCCACATAATTGCAGAACAGCCGCCCGTCACGTCATTACGAATCTGCAAAACATGGGAGTTTTGCGTCCGATTCATCGCAATTGGTCGGAACAGCGTCTTCGTGTCTTCGTTGCCTGGTGCTAAAGGATCATACTTAGTTTCATTGAAATGAGACCCCAAGACAAATTCAATATCCTCAACCGTGATCTTCTTATCTGTATGACAAATAAAAGGTAAGTCAGATGAAGTTGGATCTTGCTCAATTTCAGGGTTGAAATAGTGCTGACCATACCAAACCCGAGGCGTGTTATAGTGACGATCTTTTTCGTTATCCGTTCCAAAAATCCGCCGGAAATCAAAACCTGTTTTGTGATTATTTAAATGATATTTTTCAACAAACTCTTGAATCCCGTCAGAAGACATAAAATTATCAGAATCATTAAAATCAACTTGTTGAATCGCAACTTGGTTAGCTGCTACTGCATAAGCATCATCTGGAATTCGTTGAGCAACCCAATGATGTCCCGTTACAATTTCCATATACCAAACTTCGTTATGATCACTAAAAATCACACCGTTGCCTTCTGGTGACCCATACTTTTTAATCAAATTGCCAAGATATTTGACGCCATCTCGAGCTGAGTCAATGTATGGCAAAACCATTGACTGAAGAGAGTCTTCTGCCAAGCCATTTTTGACCAACGGATCATAGGCGAGGGCCCGTTCGTTACCATAAACACTTTCGGTCGCACTCATTGCAACATTTTTTTCGTTAAATCCACTTTCAGCGTAAACGCCTTCTTTAGCAACGTCTGCATTGGGGGTCAATGAATACCGGTAGCCATTTTTGGGTAGTGGGGCTTTAAACCCATTTTGGTTAGATACCCAAACTTCGTCACGATTAGAAACGGCCGGTTCAACGTAGAAACGTTGGGGTGTCAGTGGCAAAAATGTGTCATCATTTCTAGCAACCATTGTCGACCCGTCGATCGAGGCCTTCTTACCTACCAAAATTGTGGTACAAGCTGATAAATGTTTTGTAGCCATGTGTGAATCTCTTCTTTCCAAAAATTATAGTTTAGAAGTTAATTTTACATCTGGATACTTATCTTTGAACCATCGCAAGGCAAATTCATTCTCAAACAAGAATAATGGATTGCCAGCCCGATCTTTCACCAATAGATTTCGCGAGGATGACATTCTTTCATCAAGTTGGTCTGGATCAATCCACCTGGCAATCTTATGACCAAGGGATTCCATATTAACTTCAGAGTTATATTCATTTTTCATTCTGAACTGGAACACTTCAAATTGCAGCTGACCAACGGCTCCCAGAATGTAATCATTGGTCGTATAAGAAGTATAGATCTGAACAGCCCCTTCTTGGACGAGTTGATCAATTCCTTTATGAAATGATTTTTGCTTCATGACATTTTTTGCAGAAACCCGCACGAACAGCTCCGGTGTAAATTGTGGGAGCTTTTCGAATTCGATCGGCGATTTACCCGTATAAATCGTGTCACCAATTTGAAAGTTTCCGGTATCATAAAGACCGATAATATCACCGGCAACAGCCGTCTTAACATTTTCACGCGTATTTGCCATAAACTCAGTCACGTTTGACAGCCGCAACTTCTTCTTGGTCCGATAGAGGTTCACATCCATCCCCTTTTCGAATTCACCGGAACAAACTCTGACAAAAGCGATTCGATCCCGGTGATTAGGGTTCATATTAGCCTGAATCTTGAAAACAAATCCAGAGAAACGATCAGCATCTGGGGAAACCACATCGCCTTCCTCGGTCTTATGGGCACTTGGAGCTGGCGCATATTTCAAATAAGCGTCAAAGAACGTCTTAACCCCAAAGTTTACCAAGGCTGAACCGAAGAATACCGGTGTTAAATCTCCCGTGGCAATTTTAGCTTCGTCAAATTTATTACCGGCCATATCCAGTAAGTCAATATTATCTTTAGTTTCTTGAAATTGATCATTTTCAGCCAGTTCTGGATCATTGATCGGATTGTTGTGATCATCCAATTTGACAATTGTGCTGTCCTTATCATGATCATGATTATATAGCTCAACTTGATGATTATAACGATCATAAATCCCATCGAGGGTCTTTCCCATTCCGATCGGCCAATTCATCGGGTAAGCGTCAATGCCTAAAACATTTTCCAATTCATCAATCAAATCCATGGGTTCACGGCCATCCCGGTCAAGCTTGTTCATAAATGTGAAAATGGGGATTCCCCGCATCTTACAAATTTGGAACAATTTTTTAGTTTGCGGCTCAATTCCTTTAGCCGAATCAATCACCATTACGGCTGAATCAACGGCCATCAAAGTCCGATAAGTATCCTCGGAGAAATCCTCATGCCCAGGGGTATCCAAAATATTAATCCGTTTGCCGGCATAATCAAACCGCATCACAGAACTGGTAACGGAAATTCCACGCTTCTGCTCAATTTCCATCCAGTCGGATTTAGCAAAGTTGCCGGTCTTTCGGCCCTTAACGGTACCTGCAGTACGAACAACTCCACCAAACAAAAGCAATTGTTCAGTGATAGTCGTTTTTCCGGCATCGGGGTGAGAAATGATCGCAAATGTGCGCCGGGTGCTGTCTTCCTTTTTTAATTGTTGGGTATTCATGTTAACTTCCTTTCAGACGAGTCAATAACTCATTAATTTTAACACGTTTTCGACCACGCTCCTAGTTGTGGTTATGATTTTGCCAGCATAAGTGTTGAACAGTGAATAGTTGGATACTTTTGAGACTGAAATTGTCACAAAAAGCAACTTGTTCTTAGAATCCATGCGAAAGAGGCTAGACCATATGTCAATTTCCGATCAGTAATCATTCGCGTGGATCGTCTCTGTTATTAGTAGAAAAGCGGCCAAAATGATTGATTCTGGTCATTTAACAAAAAGGACCAACTATCCCACCAGGAATAATTGATCCATTTCGTTCAATTCTGGGATCAAAGCAACGATTATCCCAGTCTGTTTTCGATTAAATAGCAAGGATCAACCGTTTATTGCGCGTCGCCGACATAAAGAGTTCCCTTGGCGGCAATCACACTGGCGTACCCTTCTAATTAAATAACGCTCAATTGCTGCTTAATAGCTCGTTCAAGCCCGTCTTGTCTACTCAACACACCCGTCTAGACACTTTCGATTTGGTGCATCACATAATTAACCACTTTCAGTGAACTTAAACCATCGTTAATTGCACAGAAACGATTATAGAAGTTCATGAATTTTTGGTTGGCACTCATATCTGGATGCGCCAAAGCATGATTAATTTCTGCTAACAATTCTTTTGAATTTCCAGCAATCTTACCGGGTAAATCCTTTTCGTAGTTGAGGTAAAATCCGCGAAGTTCCTCCTTATACAAGTGGTAATCGTATGGATAGAATAGGATTGGCCGCTTCAAATAGGCATAATCGAAGAACACCGAAGAGTAATCAGTAATTAATAGGTCTGATACCAAATACAAGTCACTGATGTTTGGATAATTTGAGAAGTCATACACAAAATCAGAATAATTCGAAATGTCTAAAGCGTTCGAAATCAAATAGTGCATTCTCAAAATCAAGACCGTATCATCCCCAAATGATTTACGGAAATCGTCCAAATCAAATGGGAGTTCAAATGTATACTTGCCCTTCTCAGCAAATTGATTGTCTCGATAAGTTGGCGCATACATCACAACCTTTTTGTCCAGCGGGATTCCAAGTTGTTCTTTGATTGCGACAATCTCATCGGGATTTGTATTAATTAATTCATCGTTTCGAGGATACCCAATCTTCAAAATTTGGTTGTTAAAACCAAAGGCCGACCGGAAAATTTGAGTCGAGTAATCGTTAGGTGATACTAAAGCATCCCAACGATTAGCTTCCCTGACAAAATTCTTATGATATTTCGCGGTTGTTGTTCCTGGCATCGAAACATTTTCGATATCCAGCCCCAACTTCTTCAATGGTGTCCCGTGCCAAGTTTGAATATAAGTGACATAGTTTGGCTTCTTGACCCAAGTTGGGAACCGGGCATTACTGATCCAGAATTGAGACTTTTCAAGTATTCGTACCCACTTGTTAGTCCGGCGAACCACGTAAGCAATTCCGTTTTGTTTACAGAATGATTTCTGTGAGCGGTCAATCGACCAGATCATATTTATCCCGGGATAAAGTGTCTTAAACACTTTATAGATTGCATACGGACTGTCACTCACTTGCCGGCCGCCAAAACTTTCAAAAATAATTGTCGTATTTTCGTATGGCGAATGGCCTGATCTAAATAAGAACCGCATTCGGGCAAGATTTAATTTATCTTGAACCATTCGGATGACATCGATGATACCATGGGCCTTGCCACCGGCAGCGCTAATCTTTTGCAGCAAGGATGCACCAAGAAATTCTTTAACCAAAATACCGTTATCAAACCGTTTCTCTAAGGTGATCATCCGGTTACCAGGTAATTGGGCAATGGTGGACTGGCCACTCAGTGATTTCGAAATGATCAATCTTTGAGTAATCTCGTTGCCCTCAAGATTGTATTTGATATACAATTCGCCCACTGAATTCTGAGGAATATCTGTGAGCGGAATCGAGACGGTGAACATCCCTTGGAACATCTTTTTAGAAACCGGATATTCCAATTTGCCGTTATTGGTTTGGTTTCTCAAAATAATCCGTTGGTTCTTAATCTTGATTCCATTAATCTTGTTGTAACCCGTCAACTCCAGGTCAGTATCCGTCAAGTTAACCGAGTTAATCATGAAATCTTCATCAGACTGGTGAGTCCGAATGTTAAACAGTGCCATCCCTTGCGCATCGCTGTTGAATTGATAGTAACTGGTCAGTTCCAACTGGTGACGATCACTCAAATATTCACTTTCAACTTGAATCACATTGGTATGATCGATGCCATTGTTGACCATAAAAATTTGCCATTCAAATTCAGTTTGGTCGGCCATGTCAAAATGAAAGTCCTGGGCATCAATATTAACCCGGACAATATTATGATTGAGAACCTTAGTGATCGGCTTCATGATGGAGGCCAAACTGTTCTTTTCAACAAATAACATATAGGCCTGCTCCAAAGAGCCGGTCACATCCAGTAATTCAAATTCTAAAACTTGAAGTCCCTTTTTTTGATGAACTCCGGAAAGTATCGCTCGCAATTTTATGTCCCCTTAATAGTTAAAGATTCGTTTACCCGGCAAATATTTGGCAGCTTCAACCAGGTGATCAATGTCGACGTATGTTTGTGCATTTTCAAGGTCCATGTTAAGCAGCACTTGATGGTAGAATGCATTGATATCATCGTAACGGCGATAATTCGTGTACGAAACAGCTTTGGTAATTGTTGACACTCCCTGGGCTTCGTAGCTTTTCAACATGTCATCGTCTTTTTGGCCTGGAAGCGCCGTTAACTCAGCTGGCAGCGGAATCACTGATGAATCCGTGAGATCATACGTCGTTTTTTGTGGTTGCAAATAGTTGGTAAATCTAAAGACTAATTGTCCCTTGGCATTCAACAATAAACTTTCATCCAATGAATTATTGGTATACTTTTCAATCCCAAAGAGTTTATCAGCGCTATCATAATTATTAATCTGAACAATGCGGCTGTTTTTATCAAACAAAATTGTATGTAGTCTGGTTGAATCCTCACCAAATAAGGTTTCAGCTACAATATTACCATCGGCCCCCACAAAGCGGGTCACCGGCAACTTACCGGCGTGCGACTCATAACTCTTCAATTGGGTGAGGTCTGGTGTTAAATAATCGTCATTAGTCAACGCAATCCCGTCATGATCTGCATAAATATCAGCCAAATTAATCAACCTGATGTTCTGCGTCTCAGCCGGCAATTTGATCAATTCAAATTCGCGCTTGGCTTGCCAGATTTCATCAAAATTCGTCATTGCAAGTAACACAACAACTTGGTAATTACTGTTGGCCAAGGCCATCAAACGGCTTCGGAACGTTGTCTTTCTGATACCTTGAATTGACCTGACCAAAAAAATTGCTCGTTGCATTTTATCCTCCTAAAAAATAAGTGAGCGGAACAAAGCGGTTAGGGATTGGAAGGTAAGTCTCCTCAGAGAGAAATTCCGGGTCTTGGAATTTTTCTCTGAGGTGCTTACCTGCAGATCCCTGCTTTGTGCAGCTGTCCTAATAAAGTGAGCGCAGGTTAGAAACTGGAACCTAAGTCTCCTTTTTCAGAAGGCCCCGGTCCTGGGACTTTTGTAAAAGGTGCTTAGGTGGAAGTTTTTGCTTTACGGAGCTATCCTAATAAAGTGAGCGGATCCAGGCGGTTAGAAGTCGGAGCGTAAGTCTCCTCGAACGGAAATTCCGGTTTGGGGAATTTTTGTTTGAGGTGCTTACCTGCAGACTTCTGCCTGGAGCAGCTGTCCTAATTACCCTCATAATAAAATGGGGCTGGTACAAAACACATCGTTTTGTTAACAGCCTCGTCATAAGTCATTTAAATTAAGCTTGCCAGTCTTTGGTATCCGTAAGGCCTAAGTCTTCTTTGATCTTTGTGGTTGAGATGCCTTCTGTTCTTGGCAAATAAACAACTTCACAGTAATCCTTTAGGAAGTCAAACTTTCCCTTCCAATCGTCACCCATAACAAAAATGTCAATATCACGATCTTGGACATCGTGAATTTTTTGATCCCAGTTGGTTTCAGGAATCACTTCATCAACATACTTGATTGCTTCCAGGATGTATTTTCGATCTTCGTATGACGTGTATGCTTTCTTACCTTTTTCAGCGTTGAATTCATCTGATGACAAGCAAACGGTGAGGTGGTCACCAAGTGCCTTAGCACGTTTTAATAAACGAACGTGACCCTTGTGAAGCAAATCAAACGTTCCATACGTAATTACTTTTTTCATAAAATCTCCTACTTAATCATTACTCTAATATTAGTCAAACTGAAAATAAACACATCTTAAATAGTAGCATAAACCACGTCAACGTCAATATTTATTAAATATTATTAATCCTTTTGACGGGTCAATCCAACTGATAAATGTTCCACAGATGGACGACAACCACTTTAACGACGGCGTAAAGGGGAATTGCCAAAATCATTCCCATTAAGCCGGCAATATTTCCAGCAGCCAACAAAATAATAATAATTGTGAGTGGATGAATCTCCAACGACTTACCAATAACGTTTGGATAAACCAAGTTACCATCAATTTGTTGGACAATCAAAACCACGATAATGTTGTAGATAACGCCCCAGAAACCGCCATGTGAGAAAGAAACGATCAATGCTGGCGCAATTCCAATGTAGGGTCCCAAATAAGGAATAATATTGCAAATCCCGGCGACTACCCCTAATAACAAAGCATATGGGGTGCCAATGATCAGATACCCGATTGCCGTGAAGGTTCCAACAAACAAACACTCAATCATTTGGCCTGAAATGTACTTGGAAATCGTGTGGCTCATCTCATACAAAAGCGCCATTGTTTGATCCTGATGCTTTTCTGGGAACAGCTTTTTAAGCGTCGGGGCCAGTCGATAGCCGTCTTTTAACATGTAAAACAGCACAACCGGCACAGTAACGGCAATGATCACCACATTAGCCGCAGCGGAAATAATGCCACCGATCCCCGTCGTCAACCCATTAAAAATGGTGTTCACATAACCGCTGATATTCTTGGAAAATTTATCAGTAATTTGGGTGAAATCAATCTGTTTAAGATAAGTTTGAGAATTCATTTGCTTAAAAATTTTTTCAAGCAAGTGCTGACCGTCATTCACCGCCCCAGGAACCTGATTTGCCAATGTAACTAACTGATCTACAATTTTGGGAATAAAGACTGTCGCAATCAAAGCAATAACACCAAGCAGCAGTAAAAAGACTAAAGTCGTTGCCCAGGTCCGAGAAATTCGATGTTTCCCCAGCCTCATTTTAGTAATCAAATTAACAATTGGATTCAGCATATAAAAAAGAATGCCTGCCAATAACAGTGGAATAAAAATTGTCGAGAAGAAAACCCCAATTGGGGAAAAGAAAAAGCTGATTTTGGTGCAAACCCAAATGATGGCCACGACGACCAAAATTTCGGCTGACCAAAACATCAAGGAAGAATTTTTAAGTCGTTCAAGCAAATTATCGACTCCTCACTCATTTTTGTGTGTGAAACCATTGTACCATAGAGTGCTCGGACAAGCGGTAGAAATCAGGATATCAGGTGTTACCGATAGACCCATTAGCCTGGCAAGTGATCCATAGGCTGTTTTCCACTTAGTCAAATACCGTTCCACCTTGGTTACCAGAATCCGCACGAACGTAATTCATCCTGACATCCCCAATCAAAAATGATCACCAGTCAGCCATTGCCAACCAGTGATCATCTACATTCTGAGGTCATCTTCATTTATATTGACGAGACAGTTCCAAATAGCGCTCGTACCAAATGGCAACAAACTCCTTTGAAAAAGGTCCCTTTTCATTATTGATCCAGTCAACTAAAATCCGGACATTGCGCTTTAGAATATGATCAATTTCTGGACCATAATTCCAGCGCTTACTGAATTCCAAATATTCATCCGCATCCAATAACTTGCGTCGACCGTCTGGGAAAACTTTCACGTCCAAGTCGTAGTCAATATATTTGAGTGCTTCCTTATCCAAGACATAAGGAGAGGCCAAGTTACAATAATACGCGATGCCATCATCGCGAATCATCGCCACAACATTGAACCAATAATGTTTGTGAAAATATACCAATGCCGGTTCCCTCGTCACCCAATGACGTCCATCGTCTTCAGTAACCAGAGTATGATTATTACAACCGATTAGTGAATCTTCACCAGTTTTTAATACCATCGTATCTCGCCAAATACGATGCAAGCTTCCATCATGCTTATAGCTTTGAATCGCAATGAAGTCCCCTTCTTTTGGTAGTCTTTGCATCCGTGGCATTTGTGCTACCCACTTTCTGATTTAAGCTATTAGCATCGATTGTTACCAATCCAATTATGATTATATCAGAATAGGGGGTATTTTCCGAATGAAATTAACTTCGAGCCAACTTCTCCAAAGCAATCGTAATATCATCCATGGTAAATCCCTTTCGAAACAGGGCTTGTTTGGTTTTTTGGCTTTGTTCATAATCATCAAATTTTGCGTATTTCTGCCAATACTTTTCCGCAAATCGATCGATTAATTCAGAATCATCACCAACTAATGTATCAGTATCTAGTTGATCCATAATCTGATCCAGATCGCCATACGGGAATCCCCGCCGGATCAATAAATTTTTCGTTTTGTTAATCGCCATCTTGGCAGCGTCTTGGTGGTGAATTTTCAGTTGCTTTTTAGCCACTTCAACGCCGATTCGAAGAACCTCATCTTCCGGGAATTCATGGTCAATTGCCGTTTCAATCGCGTCACTCGCGACCCGTTTTTCCTTTAGATGGCGACGAATCCAATCCGGACCGTTCTTTTCTTCTCTCACAACGGTCCGCACGTAGCTTTCCGCATACTTGGCATCGTTCACCAACCGTTGGTCAATTAGCTGATCAATCACGCGGTCAATGGCATCCGGATCCTCGGAAATCTCGGCCAGCTTCGTTCGGACTTCGTATTCCGTCCGCAGATTATGGGCCAGATAATTCAGCGCCTTGCTATGTAATTTTGACAGATCATCTGCGTGCTTGAATTTCTCAATGAGATCTTTATCGACTTCCATGCCTTTGAACACACGAAATTTGATTAAAACTTCCTCACTCATTGGCAGCGCGTATTGACCATCAACATAAATATTAAAGCGGCCCTCACGTTTTTGAGCTTCAATTTTGGTAATTTTTTCAACCATCGGAATCCCTGCCTTTCGATGTTAAATTCACTTTGCCATTTCAATTTGATATACTAAGGTTAAATTAAAACAAAGGATGACGTGCTATGATTACTGCTCACGTAGTTTATGCAACAATTACCGGAAACAACGAAGACATCGCTGACATTGTGACTGAATATTTCGAAAATAATGGCGTTGACGTTAAAGAAACTGAAATTTCACAAACAGATCCATCCGCATTTGAAAATGTTGATATTTGTGTTGTCTGTCCCTATACCTACGATGAAGGTGCCCTACCCGAAGAAGGCGCGGACTTTTACGACGACCTATCCGACTTAGACTTAAAAGGTAAAATCTATGGGGTGGCCGGTTCGGGTGATACCTTCTACGAAGAATACTACAACACCTCAGTTGACAAATTTGATGAAGCTTTCAAGCAAGCCGGTGCCACCAAGGGATCTGAGAATGTCAAAATCAACTTGGAACCTGACGAAGACGACATCAACAAGCTGGATACCTTTGCCAAAGAATTGATTGCCAAGGTTCAAGCCTAACGACGATTATTCGACTTGACAGTAAGTGACTGCACAAAACTAACCTTTTGTGCGGCCACTTTTTTTGTGCCGTCGATGACGTTTACCACCGCGACGACCAATCCGCCGAGCTTGTTTCATTACCTGTTCAAATGCATCCGGCTGCTCCTGAATATCCCCAAGAAAAATTTGCTGAATTGTGGCGTTTAAAACCCCGCCAAATAACATGATGACCCCTGAAAAGTCCAGCCAGAACATTAAAACAATGAAGGTTCCAATCGTTTTATAGGTATCAATCCGTCGGGCAAAGAATCTCAAATAATAAGTAAACCCTTGGGCCAATAACATTAAGCCAATTGTTGCCACTAAGGCTCCTACCCAAACATAACGAAACTTCACTTTGGCAGTCGGTACGAAATAAAATAGCAGACTCAAGAGAAACCAGGCAACTGCGATGGTAATCGGCCACTTAACCGTTGCAATTAATTGCATGATCCAACCAGGCGTGTGGATGATTGGGTTCAGCCAGTTAAAGATCATTTGGCTAAACGCAAAGAGCAGCATCATCACCATAACAGCCAAGATCAACACCAACATCCAGATAAACGAAATGATCCGGTTGGCAATTGCCGTCTGATTTTCAGCAACGTCGTAAGTTTTATTAATGCTTCGTTGAAATGCCGCAACCGCTCGACTCGCAGACCAAATTGTCACAATCAAACCAACAGATAATTGACTGGCACCCCCGCTTTGTAAGGTGGAGTCAATCACTGGCTCCAACAAGGCGTACACCCGCTCTGGAAAGATCGGCTCTAAATACACCGAAACCTCTTGGATGTGAATATGAAAGAGGTTTAACAAACTGCCGGCCACAAAGAAGATTGGGAAAATCGATAAAAGTGAATAAAACGCCAAAACGGCAGCTGAATCCGATACGTTTCCGGATGAATATCTGCCGATGAGGACTGTGATGAAATTTTTAATTTTTTCATACATTGATTTCATATCAAACCCACTTTTACGATTGTAATTCCTGTTTGGCTTTTAATTCCTGTTTGATAGCGGCTAAAATTCTTACAGACGCTTCACCGTCCCCATAGGGGTTCTTGGCCTCTGCCATTCGTTTATATTCCTTCGGGTCATCCAACAACATGATCATTTGCTTTTTGACTTCGTTCGGATCTGTTCCAACAAGCCGCAAAGTACCGGCCTTGATTCCTTCTGGGCGTTCCGTCGTATCCCGCAACACTAACACTGGCTTGCCAAGTGATGGTGCCTCTTCCTGCACACCCCCTGAATCACTCATAATGAAGTAACTACGGGCAGCCATGTTATGGAAGTCCAAAACATCAAGTGGCGCAATCAAATGAACGGCGTCAACCCCATCAAATGCTTCGTGAGCGGCTTTTTGAACGGTTGGGCTTAAATGGACCGGGTAGACAACTTCAACGCCTGGATGCGTCTGGACGACTTCTCTGATGGCTTTAAACGTCCGCAGCATGGGTTCACCCTGATTTTCTCGCCGATGCATCGTCAACAGGATCATTTTCGAGTTTGACTGAAGTTCATCGAGAACTGAATGCTTGTAATCTGGGGTCACTGTTTGTTTCAAAGCATCGATTGCGGTATTCCCGGTCACAAAGATCTCATTATCGGGATGATTTTCCTTAAGCAAATTATGCCGACTAAGTTCAGTGGGTGCAAAATATAAGTCTGCCAGAACATCGGTCAGCTGTCGATTCATCTCTTCTGGGTATGGCGACAATTTATTCCATGTCCGCAATCCCGCTTCAACGTGACCAATCTTGATCTTATGGTAAAAGGCACTAATGCTGGCGGCAAAAGTCGTTGTGGTGTCGCCATGGACTAAAATGATATCCGGTTGAACTTTGGTGATGATTGCGTCCAGCGCGGTAATGACCCGAGTCGTAATGTCACTCAATGTTTGATTTTGCTTCATGATATTCAGATCGTAATCGGGCTTGATGTGGAAAACGGCCATGACTTGATCCAGCATCTCTCTGTGTTGGGCTGAAACAACGGTAATTGGCTGAAATTCATTTTGGTGCTGTTGCATTAATAAAATAATTGGTGCCATTTTGATTGCTTCAGGACGTGTCCCAAAGATGGTCATAACCTTGATTGGCTTCATTTTTAAACTCCCCTTATTCGACTTTTATTATAACAAATCCGTTTAAATCTTAACATTCGCTTATTTTTTATCAGTTTTGCATATGTTATAATCTGTTGATGTAATATTGAGTATTGATGAAAAAAAGTGGATCACGTTTAAAATTATCTTTACATAAGTCGTTCACTGCTCATCATTTTCGGAGCCGGATTGATTCCAAGCAAATTTAAGCTTACCAACAATCTTACACGAAATCAAAGCTGGCTGTAAATAAGTCCAGCACTTTTAGCATGAAACTAGACATATTTTTGGAGGTTTATTTTGAAGACGATCAGTCTAATTGTCCCTTGTTTTAATGAAGAACCAACCGTTGAACTCTTTTACGATACGACCGAAAAGGTGTTTGCCAAGCTAAACGCAACCCGCGACGAACAGTACAAGCCCGACTATCTGTTCATCAACGATGGGTCAGCCGATGGCACCCTTGATGTTATGCGCAAATTAAATGCCGCCCATCCAGACGAAGTTCATTACATTTCATTCTCCCGTAACTTCGGTAAGGAATCGGCATTTGCAGCCGGACTCAAAAATGCCCACGGTGACTATGTGGCTGTCATGGACGTTGACCTTCAAGATCCACCTGAATTGTTGCTACAGATGGTCGACATCTTAGAAGATCCCAAGCAAGATTATGATGTGGTTGGTTGCGTGCAGACCAGTCGAAAGCAGAATTTCATCAGGGCATTTCTTTCCGCTAGCTTCTACAAAATCATCAACAAAATGTCAAAGGTTGAAATGAAGCAAAATGTCCGTGACTATCGACTCATGAGTCGCAAATATGTCGATGCCGTTCTGGAATTGCCTGAGTACAATCGTTTCAGCAAGGGGATCTTTTCCTGGGTCGGATTTAAAACCAAATACTTAGAATACGAAGGCGTCCCAAGAGCAGCTGGCAAAACATCCTGGTCACTATTCCAACTCTTTGAATATTCGATGGAAGCAATCGTGGACTTTTCAGATGTTCCCTTAAAACTTGCAACAGTTGTTGGTGGCTTTATCAGTTTTCTCTCAATCTTGGGCCTGATTTTTGTTGTGATTCGGGCAATGTTCTTTGGTGGCTCAGTCAATGGTTGGGCATCAATGGTCTCAATTATCCTGCTACTCAGTGGAGTTCAACTGTTCAGTCTGGGAATTCTTGGAACCTACATCGGCAAAATTTACTTAGAAACCAAGCACCGACCAAAATTTGTGATCGCGGAGAAACGTTAACATGATCGAGAAATTCAAATTACTGTATTATAAGTACGAGGAACTGATTGCCTATGCTTTTTGGGGCGTGGCAACCACTGTTATCAACGTTGCGGTCTTTTGGTTCCTTCACCAATTTACCAGTTGGAACTATATCATTAACGCGACAATTGCTTGGATCTTAAGTGTTCTCTTTTCTTACTTAACCAATAAAGCATTCGTCTTCCACTCGCCCTCCAAATCATTAATGGGTGACTTAGTGGAAATGGTCTCGTTTTTCAGCGGTCGTCTGGCAACGTTGTTCTTAGAGTTCTTGATGCTCTGGATTGGGATTACGCTGATGCATCAAAATCAAATTTTGGTTAAGATTATGGAAAACATTATCGTGATCGCAATCAATTATTTCTGGTCCAAATGGCTGGTCTTTCGGAATAGCGAAAATCATAAGTCATCAAGTCAATAAGGTGGTCAACTAAATGAATCAACATATTAACCGACAAATATTACGCAAAAAACGGGAAGAATTTCCAGATGGATATTATACCAGAAATGATGGCTTCAAATTACTGGCCATGGCAGCAATCATGATTGTTATTCTGGTGGTATGTGCCCGAACGTTGATGTGAATTTTATGGATAAACAAATAGAGGCTCAAGGGGATTTTCCGGCTCTTCACCAACAACAGTTGACGAAGAGCCCAAATAACCAACGATGACTGCACACAAAATTGTGGCAAGCAACGCTGGTGAAATGAACTTTGTTAATCTTTTTATACCAGAAATCAAAAGTTTCTACCTACTCAACTTTTATGATGAACGATTTAGATAACTAAAATGATATGATAATACTCAATTAATAATAATTATAGACATAACCGTTAAATTAGCAAGTCGAATAATCGGCTCAAATCCACTGTCAACAGTGTGTTTAAATGCGGCAAGATTTCGAAGAACGCCGTCCTCCAAGGATTTATGGTAACTAAAAGTAAGGGGTTAATCATCAACCAATCCTCTAATGATGACCACCGTTTTATTTACTGATGCGCCTAAACTGAGAGCTACGCCAACTGCTGCCTTCAACCATTTAACGACAAAGGACAACCATTCCAACCTCAAGAATGCTTGTCCTTTGTCGTTAAATTCTGGAATTAACTTGCCTAATTCCAGTTTGCTACGTTTTTGTTACCTATTGATGACCCCACCCGGACTCGAACCGGGATCAACCGCTTAGGAGGCGGGTGCCCTATCCAGTTGTGCTATGGGGCCAAAACAACACGACTTAATTTTCTCATTTTAAGCGTGTTGTGTAAAGACATTATTTTTCAGTGCGCTTATGGTGCATCCCTTTTCGTTTGGAATGCTTATGCTTCTTCTTGCCCGAATGTGATTTAATCGACTGATTGACTTTGTTTTGATTGTTCTTTCTCGACTTCGATTTCGAAGCTTGCGCATCAGTCTTTTCTGAAGATCCATTTTTTTCGTTGGACAATTTGACTGGGTCTTTTGGTCTAGTCGCCGATAATTGATTCCCGTCAAAGTAGATGTTAGTCAATTCATAACCGTCAGTTCGAACCAGCTTCTTCAAATTACGCAGGTCATGATCATCACCCATGTTAATAACCAAACCGGTTTCATGCATCCGACCAGTTCGCCCCACCCGGTGAATGTAAGTCTTCGGGTCTTTGGGGAGATCAAAATTAATAACCGCTGGCAATTTAGGAATATCAATTCCTCGCGCAGCAACATCCGTCGTCAGAAGTAATCGGACCCGTCCGAGGCGAAAATCCTTGAGCGCCTTTTGTCTGCTGGTTTGTCGCTGCTCAGACGTCAACTCCGCTGCCTCTTTGATATGACGATGAGATAAAAAGCCACCGACTTTTTTTAAAGTATCCATTTTATCAAAGAAAACCAACGCCTTGAAGTCCTTCATATGCAAAAAGCGCAGGAGCATCTGTTCCTTCTTGTGGTTGGATACTTCTAACAGTGTATGACTCACTTCACCTCTGGTATCGTCAATATCAGACACATCAAACGTCTCAATCTCTTGGACAAACCAACGATTGAGATGATCCAGCAAGTCACTCCTGGTAGCCGAGAAAAAGCCAAGTGACACCGTCTGTGGTGACAAGTCTACCAGCGACCGAATGGAATCTAACGTATCCTCACTCAATAAATTGTCAGCTTCATCGATCACAATCGCTTTTAATGAATCCAGCTTCAGCTTACCGAGGTCAATTAGGTTCATGATTCGCCCGGTGGTCCCGACGATGACGTTTGGATGAGTTTTCAGCTTATCCATCTGTCGTTTAATATTGGCACCACCGACAATTCCTTCGACATTTAAGCCGATCAATTTCCCCCAGTCACTTAAGACTTGCTGGGTTTGCATCGCCAGTTCAGCAGACGGTTCCACCACCAACAATGACAAACCATCTTCTGGGTGAATATTCTCCAACAATGGAACGGCAAAAGCAACCGTCTTTCCCGATCCAGTAGGTGCCAGCCCGAGGACACTTTTACCATCTTTTAATGGTTGATAAACAGCTTTCTGGATAGCTGTCTGCTCCTTGTAGCCTAATTGTCGTGCGTGTTCTTCAAACTCTCTTATCAAAGCTTTTCTCCGTTCATTATGCTTCTTCACCAACAAAATACAGGTGCGCATCTTGTCGCAGATTAAACATTAGTTTATTCACATACATGCTCAATTGGCGCCAATTCTCATAATCTTCGTGATTCTGTTTGGCCGTTGGATCATTGATCACTCGGGCAAAGTCCTCAGCCTCTGGCAGCATTGGATTCTCATCGATTGTATTGGCGATCACCTGCTTATTATTGTCTTCATCGACATAGGTGACTGATCTTAGTTCACCGGCATCGTCAATTGAAATCAAATCCTTAAGACCATATATTTCAGACGTCATATGAGAATTTGAAACCTTAGAGAAATTGAGGGTAACGCTGTATTCAGGATAAGACAGAATTGCCGTTCCCTTACCGTCAACCCCGGTTCGAATCAGTTGGGGAAAATAGGCCACTTCCTGCGGCATCCCAAACAGGGCAACCGCATCATAGACTGTGTAAACGCCAAGGTCCTGCAAGGCACCACCGGCATATTTCAATGAAAAGACATTTGGTTCTTTTCCGGCCAGAACTTGATCATAACGGGATGAGTATTTTGAATACGTAAACTCCGCTCCCTGAACGGTGTCCAGGTTGGCGAGTTGCGCTTCAATGGCATGAAAGTTCGGGGTATGAATATTTCGAGCTGCTTCAAAATACAACACATCTGGATGGTCGGCCAACATCTCTTGAATTTGAGCCATTTGTTTCTGATTCATAAATGCCGGCTTTTCAACGATCACATTTTTGCCATGCAAAATTGCAAGCTTAGCCTGTTCAAAATGGAGGCTGTTTGGTGAAGCAATATAGACTGTATCAAAAACACCATCATCAAAGAAGGCATCTAAATCCGTAAAGATTTCTGCCGCGCCATTTTTTTCTGCAAATTTTTTTGCAGTATCCTCATGACGTGAATAAACGCTGGTTAGATCATATGATTTGGACAGCTTCACAGCCTCAACAAACTGCTGTGTAATCCAATTAGTTCCAATCGTTCCTAATTTAATCATCTTATCCACCCTTTCTTAATTAGATTGTAACAAGGTTTTAATACAATGAAAACGAATTTCAGCAGGTCTGTTATATTAATCAGTTATAATCTGAGATGAATACAAGCTAGGGGATGGTTTACCATGCGGAAAAGAAGCATTTTTTTATTTTTAATTTCACTGGGGTTTGGTCTGTTTCACACACCAAAAGCATCAAAGAAAGAATTGCCAGCCGTCGATCCACGTTTCTTTGTGGGCAGCTGGTTCTTTAAAGATCGCAGAAATCGAGAGCATGAAATTGTCATTGAGCCAGATTTAAAATTGACAATTGATGGTCAGGACATGTCCGCAAAGGTTTCATCAATGACGAAGTATGAACTGTCATACATTGACAAGTTTGGCTATAAACTAGAAATTCGGGGGAATGAAGCCAGGCCAGTCAAATTCTATGATGAATCAGAAAACTTTACGTACGATTTAACAAACGGTTAAACAAAATTAAAGATATCGCAATTGGCAACCTCAGGATGACCTGGGTTGCCTTTTTTGCTCTCTGCGCACGCTAATTCAGATACCGATGCCACTTCCCTTTTCCACCGTTAAACACAGACATTGGGAGAAAGACAATTTGCTTATCCATTTTAAAATCTTCCTTCTGATTGACTTGAATAAAGGTGGCATCCCCATTTGGTTTCCCTATTTGGGCATCTGTGGGCCAAAATTGACGCTTCCCAGTCGCTTGAACGTGAAGATGGTCAATGATACTTCGGGTCGCTGAAATCACGATTGGGCGCTTATAGTAGGCTCTCAGGCGATCGCTCAAACTGGCCACATCTTTTCGAACTGTTTTCCATTGCAGACTGTTTTCCCCATAGGTGCCGTAATATTGAATCGCAATACAGATCGGCAAACTCCCGGTATTATCCTGAACAGCACGGACAAAGTTTTTGAATTGCGCAGTTGGTGAGCTACTAAAGCTGAAATAGTGGTAGACCCCTACTGGTAACTGGGAGCCCTGACTGCGTTCGAAGTTACTCTGAAAACTGTCATCGGTAAACGTTGCGCCCTGTGTAGCCTTCAAATAAACAAAGCTGATCCCATCACTTTTCAAACTCTCAAAATCAATATAGCCATTGGTTTGGTTGATGGTCACCCCACGAATTGGGTACTTCTCAAGTTCATGCTTTTCATGTGAACGGACAACAAAAAAGCCCAGAGCAATCACAACCACTAATAGAAAAATGCCGAATAGAACCTTTTTTGTCGCCTTGCGTCTTCGGTATGTTTCTGCATATATTTGTTGAATATCTCTACGCTTCATAAAATAGTCATCTCAGTTAACACAGCAAAATTTAGCTGCGAGTACTTTCAATAATATTTTGAACATTTTGAATGGTATCTTCAGTTGCCGGCCCCATTCGAACAGTTGCCATCATAAACAACGTATCGATAATCGTCATTTGGGCGATCAGCGAGTACATCCCTTCGGAGCGGTAATTAGACTCATCACTGGATGAAACGAAAGTAATGTCACTATGGTTGGCAAGCGGTGAATCCTGATAACCGGTAATGCCGATTACAGGGACTTTGCGCTGCTTGAGGGTTTCAGCAATCTTCAATGTTTGCCGGTTCTTGCCGGAATGTGACACAACAATGCCACAGTCATCTTCACCTAATTTTACTGCTTGCATAAGTTGAACGTCAAAGTCTGGATAGTAAAAGCAGTCAATTGAGGTACGCAGGAACTTATGATAACCATCAAGGGCGATCACAGACGAACCACCAAGGCCAAATAAGCCAAGGCGCCGACAGTGGATGATCCTCAATACGGCGCGGGCAAAATCATTTTCATCAATCCGATTGCGGGTATCCCGGATGGCCCGTTGCGAACTGGTAAAAATCTTGTCAGCGATGGTTGAAAGCGAGTCGTTCGCATCAATATCCTTAAAAATTGGTAGGTTCTGGGGACGCAGCTGTGTATAGGCCAACGATAACGTAAATTCACGGAAGTTCCCATAGCCTAACGTTTTAACCAGACGAGAAACCGAAGCCGTCGACGTTTCGGTCTTCGCTGCTAAGTCTTCAATATTTGCTTCAGAGGCTGCCTGTGGATTGTCGATCACATAGCGGGCAATTTTCTTGTTTGTCCGACTTAAATCCTCAAATGATTGTTTTAATAATTGAACTGGCGAGCTCATTTTGATCACCTTTCGTTTCTAGCTGTTCAGCTGATAAATCCATAGTTTTCTATTGTAAATATTTTACATCAAAATAGTTGCATTGTGAAATTGATTTCCATATAATAACTTGGTGGCGTTTACACCCATCTGAAAATTAACAGACACTTTATTTGAAGTATAGCAGTGAAAATGCTAAGTTTATTGCGAGGTGGTGCTGGTTTTAGAACCCATCATTTATAAGGACAATGATGACTCCGCTATTATTTTATATTAATTCAGCACAATAACCAACTGCTTTACTTCATAATCGAAAGGAAGTTATTCATATGGATTATACACTAGGTGTCGATATTGGAACAACCAGTGTCAAAACTGTTTTGTACGATATCCACGGCAAAGTTCACGGCTACTCAAACGATGGCTATCCCCTTTATCAGGATACGCCTGACATGGCCGAAGAAGACCCTGAAGAAATTTTTTCCGCAATGTCGGATGGGATCACCGAAATCCTGCGGAAAGCGAATTTAAAGAAAGGAGAATTGAAAGGGGTTGCTTTTTCTTGTGCAATGCATAGCCTGATTCTATTGGACGAAGACCACAACCCCCTCACCCGAGCAATTACTTGGGGAGACAACCGAGCAGTTAAGTACGCTGATGAGTTGAAGCACAGTCCTGAAGGAATGGAAATTTACCAGCATACTGGAACGCCAATTCATCCAATGACGCCACTAACCAAGTTGATTTGGCTTCGGAATGATCATCTGGATCTTTTCAAAAAAGCTCGTTGGTTCGTTGGAATTAAAGAGTACATTCTCTACAAATTATTTGGGGTGTTAAAGGAAGATTATTCCATCGCTAACGCCACTGGGATGTTCAATATTTATAACTTGGATTGGGACAACCAAGCACTCAAGATTGCCGGCGTCACCCGGGATCAACTGCCTGAGCTTGTCGATACAACTTACCAGCTAACTGGCATGCACGAAGAATATGCAAAGGTGTTGGGGATTGACATAGACACACCATTTATCATTGGGGCTTCCGATGGCCCATTGGCTAACCTTGGTGTGAACGCCATTCAGCCAGGAGTTGTTGCCGTTACAATTGGGACTTCAGGAGCGGTTCGAGTTGTCACTGACAAGCCAAAAACGGATCCAAAAGCCCGGGTATTCTGTTATTACCTAGCTAAGAATATGTGGGTTGTCGGCGGACCGGTTAATAACGGTGGTGTCGTCTTCCGTTGGGTCCGTGATCAACTCTGTGCACCAGAAAAAGTCACTGCCGAACAAATGCACATCGATCCATATGATTTATTGACAGAAATTGCCGCTAAGATCCCTGCAGGCTCCGATGGACTCTTGTTCTTCCCATTCTTGGGCGGTGAACGGGCCCCTATTTGGGATGCCAATGCCCGCGGTTCATTCTTTGGCCTGAATCGCACCCATACTCGGGCTCACATGATTCGAGCGGTCTTGGAAGGTATTGTTTATAACTTGTACACCGTCATGTTGGCCTTGGAAGAAGTCGTTGGCCGGCCGAAGAGTATTCAAGCAAGTGGCGGTTTCGCCCGTTCTGCCCTTTGGCGCCAAATGTTAACTGACATTTTTGAACAAGATGTTGCCATTCCAGAAAGCTTTGAAAGCACAGCCTTAGGAGCCGCAACCCTTGGGATGTATAGCTTAGGCTTAATTGACAGTTTGAGCGACGTTTCAAACTTTGTCGGTACAACGGTTGTCCATCACCCAGAACCGAAGAACTTCAACGCTTATCGAGAATTGATTCCAATTTATATCCGATTAAGCCGCTCCTTGGAAACTGAATACAAGCATATTGCAGATTATCAGCGCCGCCATGAGCACGAAGACACTGATGCCAACAAAGAGGGATAGTTGGTAAACAATGAGCCCAGTCGCTCCAAGTAATGATAGAAAAGGGGAAAAATCATGTTACTTAAATTACTTGCTCTGTTAATCGGGATCATTATTTTGCTGGTCTTGATTATCAAGTTCAAAATTAATACATTCGTTTCGTTGATTCTAACAGCCGTTATTACAGCTGTCATGTTGGGAATGCCACTCGGGACAGTTGCCGATTCGGTATCAAATGGTATCGGTAGCCAACTTGGTGAATTGTCAATGGTCTTTGGGTTTGGTGCCATGCTTGGTCGACTGGTATCGGATTCCGGTGGTGCCTATATGATCGCCGAAACCTTGATTAAACGATTTGGTAAAGCCTGGCTGCAAGTTGCCGTGATGATTGCGTCATTCATCCTAGGGATTGCCTTGTTCTTTGAAGTCGGGATGGTTTTACTGGTTCCAATCGTCTTCGCAATTGCCGTTGAAGCCGGTGTGCCAATCCTTTATTTAGGAATTCCAATGGCAGCTGCTTTGTCAGTTACCCACGGCTTCTTGCCACCTCATCCAGCACCAGTTGCCATTGCGCAAGTTTTGGGTGCCAATGATGGTAAAGTTCTGTTGTTTGGATTCTTCATTGCCATTGTTGCCGCATATATTGCTGGTCCTCTGTTCTCAAAGATCGCCAGAAAATATGCGCCAGCTGCCTTTGAACGTAAAGGTAACCTTTCTTCAATCGGTGAAGTAAAAGAGTTCACCCCTGAAGAATCACCTTCGTTTGGCCTTTCCGTTTTAACCGCCTTATTCCCAGTTATTTTGCTAGCTATTTCTACAATTTATAAAATGACGGTCAACGGTGGGGTCGATCCAAAGAATCCGAGCTTATTGGATTCGATCATTGCCTTCATCGGCTCACCAAGTATCGCAATGTTAATTTCATTATTCTTCGCAATGTATACCATGGGTTGGGCTCGGAAACGAACGACAGCTCAAATCATGGAATCCTTGGAAAATGCCGTCAAATCAATTGCCATGCTGCTCTTGGTTATTGGTGGTGGTGGTGCTTTCAAACAAGTTCTGATTGACGGTGGTGTTGGTAAAGCCGTTGCTCAATTGTTCTTAGGCTCATCTATCTCGCCATTAATCTTAGGCTGGTTAGTCGCCGTTGTGCTCCGGGTTGCTTTAGGATCCGCCACAGTTGCTTCATTAACCGCCGCAGGAATTGTTGCCCCATTGATGGCTCAAGCAGGCGTTGATCCAGCACTGATGGTTTTGGCAATTGGTGCCGGTTCCCTTGCCGCATCACATGTTAACGATGCCGGCTTCTGGATGTTCAGAGAATATTTCGATTTGACAATCAAGCAAACATTACAGACATGGACGGTGCTTGAATCCGTGATTTCTGTTGTTGGTATCGTCATGGTCATGGGATTGAATTTGTTGTTCCACTAAAATGAGCGTGCGAAAACCAACCGGTTACCGTATCTACAAGGCTTCTCATTTACAATCTTGATTATAGATTGTAAATGAGAAGCCTTTTTTCACCATAAATTGGAAATATCAATTGTCCACAACCTAATTAGGTGCTATATTGAACTTAGATCATTAAATTATTTAAGGAGCGTGGTTATAGTGGCAAAACAGTATCAAGCAAAGATCACTGCACTGAATGGCGACAAAATTGGGATTAATCCAACTGGTGAAGCCACTTTTACGGTTGACAAGGATACATTAACAGTTGAAATCACAATGGATCATACTTCACCTAATACCCAGCATTGGATGCATTTTCATGGGTTCCCCGACGGTAAAGATGCTCAACCAGCAACAATTGCCCAGGATACCAATCATGATGGCTATGTTGACCTACCAGAAACCGAACCAGTTTCGGGAACAACCATGGTGCCGTTTAACGACCAACCTGAAAAGATGGCAATTCCAACGGATACTTACCCAGTCTCTGACGCAAACGGCCATTTCCACTACAAAAAGGAAGTGCCGCTAAAGGAAATTAGTGATAAATTTAATGAAGTCTTTCATGATCATAACCTACAGTTAGAAAAACGGGTCATTTACATCCATGGTGTTCCCGATTCAATGGTTTTGCCAGACACAATTCAAGGGGCTGTCGGTCAGTATGATCAACACACCACCTTACCAATTGCAACGGGCAAAATTGAAGAAGTTTAGGTAATGACGATATTGTTTCCATACATTTTAACGACTTGACTTAGTGGAAACTTTTCAAGGGCCGGGACAAAACGAACCGTTTTGCCTCGGCCCTTTTGCATTTCCAATACCAACTTCCAAATTAGGCCATCACTATCAACCACCTGATTGATTCTGGTGTAAAATGATGACCATAATGGAATCATCTGAGGGGGAATTCTTATGTTTCACTACTCAAAATCGCGCTTAGTCGGCATTTCTGACGGAATCTTTGTTGTGGTCCTGACAATCATGGTCTTGGATATCAAATCACCCATCAGCGAATCAGTCGGGCCGCTGACTGAACTGTTTAAACATTTGGTCATTTACTTTATTAGTTTCGCAATTGTCTCCCAGTACTGGGTTTATCATCAAGAATTACTCAGTGGAGTTAAGCAGGCAACCCCCATGTTAACGATCACTAACATCTACTACTTATGCTTCATCAGCTTAACCCCGTTTGCAACATCATGGCTTAACGACAGCTTTCTTAGTCGTGACAGTGCCATCGCTTATTCTGTCGTGATCATTTTAGTAAATTTTACTCAATCATTAATGTTCAGAGAAGTTGCCAACTTGGCCGAGAAAAACGGTACTGAAGTAACGACCCACGATCGTGAGGAAATCCGTTCAGCTCAAGTCATGCTTGGCGTTAGCATTATTTACCTCGGCTTCGCTTACTTTTTGCCAAAGTATTTACTGATTGTTATCATCATGGGGCTTTTATTACGAACAACGGTTACCCAGATTGCACGTTTGATCAATAGAGTTCCGAGAATTCACCATTAAATTGACGCGGTGAAATTTATGGGCCCTGCCGATAGATTTTTCAACTCATCCATTCTTGACAAAGTGCTATCTGCTATCCGGTTCTCAATCATTCACCAATTGGAGGCCTCAACATGCGGAAAATCCTCTCAATCATCGGCATTTACCTGCTGAGTTTCATCTATTTTGTCATGATTTTATTTTTGAGCCATTTGACAAATACATATGCTTTAAGAACCACGATCACACCCTTTGATCTCATTAATAGTTTAACCGGGTTGCTCTTTTTTCCGGTTTCATTAATTTGGTTTCGAGCCCTTATTCGGAATACTCGAGACAACCCCGGGGCCACAAGCGAGAGCGCTTTGAATCGTGGGGTGGATAGTTCTGCCTATTTTTTAGCGGTTCAGACCAGTAATGCGACAGTGCTTATCCCGGGTGGCTATGATTCGATTATATTTAAAATCCTATTACTTTTCTGTATTGATTTGACATTGTACATCTTTTCTCTGCCGTTATTAATTTTGATGATCCTTTCAAAAATATTTAACTGGCACTTATTTGAAACCATCATTTTAGCATTCGAAAGCCATCGCTACCGCAAAGAGATGAAACCTTCCAAGCTTATTTCCCCAGTCGATCTGCAGAAACTAACCGCCCTGATTCAAGAATCTCAGTTCAAATTGATTTTTATTGGCAGCCCTCGCGATCGACTGAGTCGCCTCATTGTTCCTAAATTGAAATACGCGCTGAAATTAAATTCGATACAGGCTTATTATTTCGATTTTACTGATGCTGACCCAGATGACTACCAATCCCTTTTTAACCGGATTGGCATTACCGCCTTGCCCAGTCTGACGATAACAAATGGTGATGGCAGCGTGACTTCTATTGATCTGGATCATCTCGAAAAAGCGATTCAATTTTGGAGTCAAAAACGCACCCGTTAAATTCAACCTCGTCAACAATCAAGCGACTTCTCAGTTCCCTTGAAATTCTGAATAAAGCCACTTTAAAATCGTCCGTTACTAGATAAGGCCCATCATCCGAAATTCAAATTCTCGAATTTCGAATGATGAGCCTTATCTGTCGGACACTATCAATTTTTGTATTCTTATAAACGAGTGGTTTCTTTATTCCAAATCCGCATTCTCCCGGCCACCAAATAAACAGCCACTGCTTTCAATGTATCCGCCGGAATAAATGCCAAATTTGACACGAGTGACCCAATCAATGAAATCGGGCTGACCAGCCATAACCAGACTGAGCCGATAACATCGACCAATAAGACGCCGGCGAACCAGATAATACTTAATCGACTCCAACGACGGTTAATAAATGGCCGGGAAAGACCATAGCCGATCATGAGTGGCGTTAATAACCACCCGAGCAAATAGCCGCCAGTTGGTCCGGCAAAAACTGCAGGCCCTGCCTGACCACCACTGAGCACTGGAAAACCAATCAACGCCAGCAAGAGGAACCCGAAAATCGCCAGGGTTCCTTTTTTGGGTCCTAAAATCACGGCTGCTAACATGATTCCCAAATTCTGCATCACAATTGGAACCGGAATGAAACCAAGTGGTAACGGTGGGATCATTCCCAAAATAATAATGGTTGCAGTAATCAGTGCCGTTTGAACAATTTCTCTGATTTTCATCTAAACGCTCCTATGAGTTGTTAACGGTTAAGTGAACCCCAATCCAAGTTAACCATAAATGTAATGGATTAGCTCAGCCAGTATAACCATTCTCTGGTAAATAAACTTTCGTCACTTCACCACTAGAAACTGTCAGCTGCCCTGAATCAGTGTTCATCACCAATGCCCCTTCATTATCGAAATGATCAGCAATGCCCAGATAGACCCGGCTGCCCATTTCGACCCGAATCTTTCGACCCAGGATATCTGATAATTGCGCATATTCCGACAAAAAATTGCCAGTTTGGTAAGTTTGATACATGTAAAAGAAATTGTCGATAATCTTGGCCACAATCTTATTGCGGTCAATTTGGCTATGAGCAACAATTGCGCCGGCTTTGTGTTTAATCGGATCCGGAAAGTCATCTGAATCAACGTTGAGACCAATCCCCACGATCACATTTTCATGAGAGCCATCTTCAAGACTGGCAGTTGTCTCAGTCAAAATCCCACCACATTTTTTGTCATGAGCAAGAATATCATTGACCCATTTCACGCGAAAATCGACCTGTGGAAAAAAGGGTTGAAGTGAACGAACTACACAGACGGCTGTGCCAGTTGTGATTAACCCGGAATGCAACGTTTGGCGAGTTTGAATCGGAATCAGCAGGCTCATATAGATACCGGTCTTGGCTGGTGAATAAAATCGCCGACCCAAGCGCCCACGCCCTTTCGTCTGGGTATCCGTCACGAAGATCTGGGGCTTGTACACCGTTTTTTCGGTGCCGTACTGCTTAGCGTAATCATTGGTTGAAGTTAGCCGATCAAACACGTGCGTTCTGACCGGGTAAGTTGTCACTCGATAATGATCGATCACTTGAGCATCAAAACATTTTGACTTCTGATAGCTGTATCCCAAGCCCTTCTTCGTCTCAATCAGATGCCCCTTTTGCTTAAGCTTTTGAATGTTATTATAAACGGCCGGCCGACTGATGTTGAAGTGCCGAGCAAGTTCATTTCCGGAAATATAACGGTTATCCAGTTCCAATAATGCTCGTAAAATCTGTGATTGATGATCCGCCATTTTATTACCTCATTTTCCTCGCCGGCTTTGACAATTGACCGTCCTGATTAAATCAGATGAACGCCCTTATCAACATATACCACATCGCCGGTCATTCCAGTTGACAAATCACTCATCAAAAAGGCAGCAACGTTACCAATTTCATCAGTTGTAACACTCTTTTGATCAACTGTCCGTGATTCGGATTCTTTTAATAACTCGCCATGATGTTTAATCCCAGTAACTGCCAATGTCTTAACGGCCCCAGCAGAAATTGCGTTCACTCGAATACCAGTCGCACCTAAATCTGATGCCAAATAACGGACGTTGGCTTCCAAAGCGGCTTTGGCAACGCCCATCATATTGTAATTAGGGATTGTCCGAGTGGAACCAAAGTAAGTCAACGTCAAGATGCTGGCTGGATTGTTCAGCACTGGTTGAGCATATCTGGCAACTGCGATTAATGAATAAGCACTGATATTTTGGGCTAAATCATACCCATCTTTAGTGGTATTAACCAATCCAGAAGTCAATGTATCCTTGTCAGCATAAGCAATGGCATGAATGACACCGTCAATCTTACCATAGCGGTCGCCAATTTCAGCGAACGCCTTTTCAATGTTTTCATCTTCTGAAACGTCACATTCAAGTAAGTCCAGGTCTTCGGGAACAAAGCGCTTCAGACTCTTCTTGATCCGATCATTTTGATACGTCAGGACAACTTTTGCGCCCTGGTTCATAATTGCCTGAGTACATCCCCAAGCAATGCTTCGCTTATTCGCAACCCCCATGATTACGATTGTTTTACCATCTAAAAAGCCACTCATGATTGGGCCTCCATTTTATTTTTAATTAATAATTTCTAAACCGTCGTTGTCTCTGTTCAATTAATTCGCTCATTGGCAAATTCTCGAGTTCGGTAAACTGTTTGTCCAAGAAGTCGCGCAAATCACTTAAATCATCACCAGGTTTATATTCATGAATAATTTGATTAATAATACCATCTTTCAGTAAACTCTCTGGAGTTAACCCAAGTTCTTCGGCAGCCTGTTGCACCTTTGAAGAATCTTTCCACATAATACTTGCATAGCCTTCGGGCGAGAGAACGGAGTAAATACTGTCCTCAAACATCAACACCTGATCACCACATGCCAAGGCGAGAGCTCCCCCGCTCCCACCTTCGCCAACAATGATACTGATATAAGGTACCTTGAGCTGCATCCCCTGAATGATACATTGAGCAACTGCTGAGCCCTGACCATGATATTCGGATTCCACGTCTGGCCAGGCGCCTGGTGTATTAACCAACGCCAAAATGGGCCGGTGGAATTTTTCAGCTTGCTTCATTAAGCGTAGTGCTTTGCGATAACCTTGTGGCGTCGAACTCCCAAAATGACGGTCAATATTCTCGTCAGTATCAGCGCCCTTTTGGATACCCACAACCGTGATTGGCCGGTTGTTCAACAAACCAACTCCACCAATCAACGCGTGATCATCCGCCTCTAATCGATCGCCATGGAGCTCAAAGAAGTCAGTTGTCAAACCATGAATCAGCTCTGCAGTCGAAATTTTATCTTTTCTACGAGCACCTTGAACCCGCTGATAGGCTGTTTTATTAACCATATGCATTCTCCTTTGTATGTAAGCGGAGGAGTTGGGTCAGTGTTTTCTTCATGTCGGACCGTTTTACAATCTGATCAATGAAGCCATGTTTCATGACGGTTTCAGCGCTTTGAAAATCTTTTGGGGGTGTTTGCATGATTGTTTGTTCGATTACACGACGACCGGCAAATCCCACTAAAGCATGTGGTTCAGCTAAAATGATGTCCCCGTCCATTGCAAAACTGGCAGTCACCCCACCAGTCGTTGGATCGCAAAGAACCACGATGTACAATAACCCAGCCGCACTATGTTCCGCAACGGCACTGGAAACCTTTGCCATTTGCATCAAGGAGTGTAGGCCTTCCTGCATCCGAGCACCACCTGAAGAGGTGAACATGACCACTGGTAAATCCTTTCGAGTGGCCAGTTCAAACAACCGGGTAATTTTTTCACCGGTTGCACTGCCCAGACTACCCATGATCCAAAATGGATCCATAATGCCCACAGCAACCTGTTGCTTATTCAGCGACCCAATTCCAGTCAGCACACTTTCGTTAAGACCAGTTACTTTCTTGGCTTTGGCAATCTTAGCTCGATACTTCTCATCAGTGTATCGATCAGGAACCGTGATATTTTGATCAATTTCAGTGAACTTATCAAATGTGATCTTGACACGCCGTTTGGCCAAAATCCGAAAACCATACCCACACTTTGGACACGTATGGTCACGGCCCAACCTCATCGATAAAAACTTGGCATGACAAATTGGGCATTCCCGCAGTACATGGTCGGGGATTGCATCCATTCGTTTGACTAATTCGTCATGACTGGGCATTTTAAACCGACTCTGCAACATGGAATCCCTCCTTGTTCGTTAAAACCTGATTTTCGATAAAGTTGGTTGAATACTGGCCGGAATTAAATTCAGCAGTGTTAATCAAATACTTTAAGAAGGTTTGATTAGTCACTACCCCATTGATCTCGAGTTCCCCTAGAATTCGATTCATCTTGGCAATTACGGTATTCCGATCATTCAAATGAACGATCACTTTGGCAATCATTGAATCATAGAATGGTGAAATAAAGCTTCCCTGGGCGACCCCGGAATCAATTCGAACTCCGAGTGACCCAGCCGGAAAGAACAAACGATTAATCCGACCTGGTCGGGGAGCGAAGTTATGACTAGGATCTTCGGCGTTGAGGCGACACTCAAGGGCATGTCCCTTTACGGCTGCATCTGCTTGCGTAAATGGCAACTCTTGCCCATCAGCAACCTTCAGCTGGGCTTTAACCAATTCGATACCGGTCACTTCTTCGGTAATCGTGTGCTCAACTTGAAGTCTGGTGTTCATTTCCATGAAGTAAAAGTGGTGGTCTTCGGCCATCAAGAATTCATAGGTCCCTGTATTGGTATAGCCTAATTTTAAAGTTGCATTGGCAACAATTTCGCCCAATTTTTTCCGTTCAGTCGGTGAAATCAGGACACAGGGGCTTTCCTCGATCACCTTTTGGTGGTTCCGCTGAAGGGAACAATCCCGCTCTGGCAGATAGACCACGTGGTTAAATTCATCGGCAATGACTTGCATTTCGACGTGTTTGGCATTTCGAATCAATTTTTCGACATAAATATCATCGTTGTTGTACGATACCCGGGCTTCTTGTTGAGTCTGCTCGAAGGCACTACGAAGATCTTCTGGTCGATCAACCTCACGAATTCCCTTACCACCGCCACCTGCAGCTGACTTCAATAAGACTGGGAAGCCAATTTTTTCTGCAACTGTTTCTGCTTGACTGGTTGTTTTGACAACTCCCTGGCTACCAGGAATTACTGGCACGCCAGCTTTTTCCATGGCTTCTCTGGCATTTGATTTATCTCCCATCAGCGAAATCAATTCGTGACTGGGACCGACAAACTTGATATGACAGGTTTCGCAGAGTTCCGCAAATTCGGCGTTCTCTGACAAGAATCCGTAGCCAGGATGAATTGCTTCACACCCAGTCAGGTTAGCAGCACTAATGATTTGAGCCATATTGAGATACGACTCGGTCGGTTGTGGCCCACCAATACAGATTGCCTCATCAGCTAAGTGAACGAACAAACTGTCTTTATCAGCACTAGAATAGACTGCTACCGCCGTGATGCCCATATCGTGCAGTGCCCGAATAATTTGGACGGCAATTTCACCACGATTAGCCACTAATACTTTTTTAAACATCTGCTCACCTCCGTCATTCAACTGCAAAAATTAAATCAGCTTCACAAATTGATTGGCCATCACGATGAATCGTCCCGTGACCCAAGCCAATATTCCGTTTCAATTTTTTCATGACAACTTCAAATTCCAACTTGTCACCGGGTCGAAAGTCATCTTGAAAAGTGGCATTCTTGATTCCACCGAAAAAGACATTCTTCCCTTTATTTTCAGGAATCGACAAAATCGCCGCAACCCCGGTTTGAGCCATTGCCTCGATCATAATTGGGCGTGGCACTGCTAATCGACTACTCGTTTGGTTGGCAAAGAACCACTCATTAATCGAAATCAGCTTAATGGCTGAGGCTGAAACTCCTGGTTGAACATCAATAAACTTATCAATCATTTCAAAGGGATAACGCTGTGGAATGACATCATTTACTGCTGGTTTCATTTAATTACCCCTTCGTGACTTGAAAAATCGGCTGGTCATATTCGACCATGCTCCCATCGTCAACTAAAATATTAGAAATTGTTCCAGTGACATCGCTCTTGACCTCGTTGATTATCTTCATGGCTTCAATCACACAAACGACCTCACCTTTTTCAACGTGGTCACCCTGTTTTTTATAAACCGGTTTATCCGGACTTGGTGCAAAGTAAACGACGCCGACCAACGGTGCCTTAATTTCGGCAACATTGTCCTTGACTGACTGTTGCGGCTCGCCAGCAGGTTGAGAATTGGCACTGGTAGATTTTGGCACTTCACTGACTGGCGTTTTAGAACTAGTCGGCTGCTGAACAACAACTCGGTCATTCTGCTCACGTTTACTCAACTTTAATTTGAAGTCATCCTGAGTCAATTCGAAGTCTTTCAGTGATGATTGATCAAATTTCTCAAGCAAGCGTTCAATTTCTTTCTCATTCATTGTTTAATCACATCCCTTAAATGCAATTACCGCGTTATGGCCTCCAAAACCAAATGAGTTACTAATTGCGTAATTTACGGGGGCTTTTTTATTGTCGTCGTTAACCAACTCAATATCACAGGCTTCGTCTTGGTTAACCACACCGACGTTTACGGGCATCTGGTTATGCTGGATTGCGCCAATCGTTGCAACGGCTTCAATTGCGCCGGCAGCTCCCAGTGCATGGCCAGTCATCCCTTTGGTACTGCTGACTTTAACGTGGTCGTTCTTGGCAAAGACTTGTTTGATAGCTTTAGATTCGGCGCTGTCGTTAGCATGGGTGCTGGTTCCGTGAGCATTGATGTAATCAACTTCGGTTTCATCGATGCCGGCTTCATCAACCGCTTGTTGCATGGCTCGAATGGCACCCTTGCCTTCTGGATCCGGGGCAGTCATATGATAGGCGTCGCTGGTGGTTCCATAACCAACAATTTCAGCTAAAATATTGGCATGGCGGGCTTTGGCGTGATCGTAATCTTCAAGGATCACAGTTCCAGAACCTTCACCAAGCACAAATCCATTCCGATCCTTGTCAAATGGAATTGAAGCTTTCTTCGGATCGGTTGCTTTGGACAATGCCGTTAAGGCCGCGAAGCCAGAAATTCCAATTTCATTCACTGACGCTTCGGTTCCACCCGCAATAATGGCCTTCGCCTTGCCTTGCTTGATATACTCAAACGCATTTCCAATCGCGTTAGTTCCTGATGAACAGGCGGTGACAATTCCCTGGCTGGTGTTCAACGCATTAAAAGCAATCGAAATGTTACCGGCCGCCATATTAATAATTGAATCCGGAACAAACAATGGGGATACTCGCTTGGGACTCTTATCATGCATCTTGATGACCTGTTCTTGAATGGTGGTCAAGCCACCAATCCCAGAACCATAAATCACGCCAAGATCTTCGGGGTCAATGTTGTCTTCGGTGAGACCAGCCATCTCCATTGCTTCTTTGGCACTATACAGTGCATAAGTACAGAACAAGTCATTTCGCTTGGCAAACTTCTTATCAACTCGTTTTAACGGGTCAAAGTCTTTCACCTCACCAGCAACGGTAATGCCAGTCGGCTCTGCGTCAAATTTGGTGATTGGATTAATGCCCACTTTAGAAGCAAATAAATTCTTCAAAAAACTTTCAACATCGTTTCCAATTGGGGAAACAATTCCCATTCCGGTAATCACTACTCTGCTCATTAATTTACTCCTTCAACAACTCTAAATTGTTAAACCGCCATCGACCGTGACCACTTGGCCAGTGATGTACTGATTATGAATCAAAAATGCGACCGCGTCGGCAATCTCATCAGGTTCGGCAAATCGTTTCAACGGAATCTGATCCGTAAATTCTTTTTGTCGGCGTTCGCTCATTTTACCAGTCATGTCAGTGGCAACCATTCCGGGGGCAACTGCGTTACACCGAATATTTCTCAGGGCACCCTCTCTGGCAGCGGTCTTCGTTAAACCGACTAGTCCGGCCTTGCTGGCTGAATAATTTGCCTGACCCAAATTACCATGTAACCCAGAAATGCTGGACAGGTTCACAATGGCCCCTGAGCGGCTCTTTTG
Organism: Lentilactobacillus dabitei; assembly: GCF_019061365.1. GTDB lineage: Bacteria > Bacillota > Bacilli > Lactobacillales > Lactobacillaceae > Lentilactobacillus > Lentilactobacillus dabitei. The sequence goes on along the minus strand of NZ_JAHPPD010000006.1, from coordinate 9,151 downwards.
CATGAATTTCATCGCAAACTTGGTCATGTTAAAAGCACCCACCAGGTTCGTGTCGATCACGGCTTTAAAATCAGCTAACTTTAACCGGCTTAACAACTTGTCCTTTGTAATGCCGGCATTGTTCACCAGAACGTCAATTTGACCGTATTTTTCAACAACTTCGCCGACCATTTTTTCAGCGTCGGCTTCATTAGCCACATCGCCAACCAAATTATCAAATGAAAAGCCTGCGTCTGAAAAGCTTTGTTTCTCTTCGTCAGTTAAGGGATGGTGTGAGTTAATCACAACTGTCATCCCATCACTTGAAAGCCGTTTAGCGATTGCCAGGCCAATTCCCTTGGCAGCTCCGGTTACTAATGCAACTTGTTTCGTGTCACTCATTATTTCACCAACTTTGCTTTTGATCGAAAATCGTTTAACGTCTTAACACTATCAATATGAAATGTATGATCGTTCGCCACCACATTCTTGGCAAACTTCATCAGCGTATCGCCAGGGCCCAGTTCAACAACTGTATCAACACCCAATTGAGTAAGCTGTTGAATGCAGTTATAAAAATGGGTTGGATTAATGAGCTGATCGATTAACGTTTGCTTAATCGTGTTAACTTCGAAAGGTTGAGACGTTGTATTACTGATCACTGGGAAAGCCAACTGGTTAAACGAGACATCTTGAATTCGTTTTGCCAACAAATCAGAGGCCTCCTGCATAAATGGGGTGTGAGACGCAACCGTCATTTTCAACGGGACAACCCGTTTAACACCGTGCTCATGCAGATAATCGGTAGCTGCCTGAAGCCCCTCAACGGAACCACCAATCACAATTTGAGAATCTGTGTTGTAATTGGCTGCATAGATTTCACCCTTCTTCGAACCGACTTTTACCGCTTGGCCGACCATGGCAGCAGTTGTTTTTAAGACAGCCGCCATTTTGCCAGGATGATCCTGACCGGCTTGATCCATGTAGTGACTGCGATCACGAACCAATTGAAGGGCATCACTGAAGTCCAATCCCTTAGCAGCGACAATCGCGCTATACTCACCAAGACTCAAACCAGTGGCACCAACTGGATCACCAAAATCTTGATTGAGAATCCGTTCAATCCCTGTACTCATGGCGACAATCGCCACTTGGGTATTGACCGGATTATCAAAAACGGTGGCATCACTCATATCCATATTCAAAGCTTCGGAAGCTTGATCAATTGTTTGCCGATAAACAGGTTCTTGTTGATACAAGTCCTGTCCCATTTCATCAAATTGCTTACCTTGGCCGCTAAATAAATAACCTAGTTTCAAATTATCGACCTACTTGTCAGCTTTTTGCTTCAAAACGTAATCAACTAATTCACCGACAGTTTCCATACCTTCGTCAGTATCGATTTCGATATCGTAAGTGTCTTCGATCTTGTCAATCACTTCAAAGATGTCCAAACTGTCTAAATCCAAGTCGTTCTTGAAATTGGTATTTTCTTTAACCTTGTCAGCGTCTACGTCCAATTGGTCTACGATAATGTCCTTGATCTTGTTGAATACTTCTTCTTTAGTCATAATAAATTTCCTCCAAATTTTTGTTATTCATTTTTTGTTCATCAATGTTCATTGCTTGCTAATATTTCATAATCATGGTTCCAACCGTTAATCCGCCGCCAAATCCGGATAGGGCGATGACATCCCCCCTTTTAATGATTTTTTGTTTAACTAATTGATCTAACAAAATTGGTTCGCTGGCCGCAGCGGTGTTTCCATATTCATCAATATTAATTGGAAACTTAGCCATCGAGACCGCCAATTCATCGGCGATCCGTTCCACAATCCGTCGGTTGGCCTGATGTAAAACAAAACAGTCAACCTCATCAGCCGTTAAATTGGCCTGCTTCAAGGCGTCGTTAATTGATTCTGGCACGTTCTTAACGGCGAAGCTATAAACTCGCCGGCCATTCATCTTGAAGAACGGTGAAAATGGCTGTTGATCTGTTGCAAATGGTGACGGATTGCCTGTTTGGCCAGCAGTTAAATATTGACCCAGATTACCTAATGTCCGCAGATCTTCACTGATAAACGAACCCTTATCCACAGCTGTGTTTCGAATCAAAACGCCGCCAGCACCATCGCCAAACAGCACTGCGGTGGATCGATCAGACCAATCCAACAATTTGCTGAGGGTTTCGCCACCAATCAAAATGGCATTTTTTTGCTGATTGGCAATCAACATCTGTTTTACCAAATGTAACCCGTAAACAAATCCTGAACAGGCTACGTCAATATCAAAGGCAATGGCATGATCCGCCCCAATATTACCTTGAACCATCGTACTCACGGATGGGGTGAGATAATCCGGCGACATCGTAGCCACCGCAATCAAATCAATATCTTTAGCAGTTAAGTCACTTTGGGCAATTAATTGTGTCGCCACATCAGTACACATTGAACTGGTCGTTTCCTCAGTCGCAATCCGTCTGCGCTTAATCCCGGTCCGTTGCGTGATCCACTTATCTGACGTATCCATCATCGTCGCTAACTCATCGTTAGTCACAACGTGGTCAGGTGCCGAACTGGCTGTTGCCATGATTTTGAAATCTTCAAATTTCATCTACCCGAAACCTCACCAATAAAATCTTCCACGTTCATTAACGCTTGCTTCATTTTTTTGATATCCGAACCGTCGAATCCCTTGAGACACTGCTCAACCAATTTTCGATGGAATGCATAATGGGCTCGGTAAAGCAGTCGGCCTTTACTAGTTAACGCCAAATTGATGATTCGCCGATCCCGTTGATTACTTATCCGGGAAATGTACCCTTTGCGTTCCAAATTATTTAAATTAGCTGTCAGCGTTCCCTTGCTCAATCGCAAGATCCGAGCAACCTCGGACGTCGTTTTATGGTCATGTAAGCCAATTGTATGGACCAAATGCAATTCTTTTGCGGTGATGTCCTTAAAACGGCTCTTCTTGATTTCGCTCTCTTCGATTCGCATAATCTGATCATAAATGTCCACCAAAGAATCGCTAATAAAGTTGTAGTCTTCTTTAATTTCATCACTTATTGCATTCATGAGATTAGTCTCCTACAAATTTGTCCAAATTAGATTTTCTTCTTAGGATCAGGGACGATAAACGTTAACTCTGCAGAACAGGCAACCTTATCTTCGACCTTTGCTTCACACTTGACTTTGCCCATATTGTCACGTTGTTTTTCCATGGTGACGTGTAGTTTAAGGACATCGCCCGGACGAACGACTTTTCTGAATTTGGCACTGTCAATTGCCCCCAGATAAGCCGTTTTGCCTTGATACTTCTCTGTCTTTAAAATCAAAATTGAAGCGGCTTGGGCAAGTGACTCAATGATCAACACACCAGGCATGACTGGATTGCCAGGAAAATGGCCTTGGAAAAATTCTTCATTAATTGTCACGTTCTTGGTACAAACAATTGACTCACCAGGATTTAATTCGTCGACCTTATCCATAAACAGGATTGGGTAACGGTTCGGAATCAAATCCATAATTTCAGCTGCATCTAATACACTCATTGATTTCTTCCTTTCAGTTGCAAACATTTACATTCAATTAAATTAGTTCGAAACCCGAACTAATTACTGAGAAGCGTCCCTTAAAATTAAAAACATGAAGCCCCTCGTTTTGAACAAAACACATCATATACCATATTAGTTTGAATATCAAACTATTCTGGTTAACGGCATGCCGATAAACGTCATTGTACACGGGTTGCGAGGACACGTAAAGATTTTTTTGAAGAACGGACAGCCAAAGTGGCTTCAATTCGAATGAATCGTAAAAAAGCTTCCCCTTTAAACGCTGTTTCGCGTTAGCAGGTGAAGCTTTTGGAAATGGAGGATAACTGTCCAAAATCACATCATTGTTAATGACACTTACTGGCTAAAATCAGCTTACTCAATCGTTGTGTAAATCAACTCTGGCACTTTGGCTGTGTCTGCCACTTCAATATTGTCATACAACAATTTCTTAATATCATCAACCTCTTCACGATTACTATAAATCGTTAACAGCGGCTCACCCGATTCGACCTTGTCGCAATCTTCTTGTTGAGTACAATACCGACTGAGTAGTCGAGCTGATCGTCGGCTTTTTGACGGCCGCCACCGAGTAACATGCTGGCAACGCCAACTTCATCGGCAACAATTTTAGCAACCACACCTGATGTTTTGGCAGGTAATTGAATTTGGTATTTAGCCTGGAGCAAGACCCCATTTGGGTCGTTGACAACATTGGGATCACCACCCTGATCCCTAACCATCGCTTCGAAGCTGGCTAAGGCCTGGCCATTATGAATGACTTCCTCACACATTTTCTGCCCTTCAGCAGTCGTTTTAGCTTTGTCACCCATGACTGCCATGTAACCGCCAATGGTGACAATTAATTTTTCCAAATCGGCTGGGCCATTACCTTTCAATAAATCAATTGATTCTTCAATCTCAAGTGAGTTGCCAATCGCATTCCCCAATGGTTGGTTCATGTCGGTAATCAGTGCCATACATTGCATGCCAACTCCTTTGCCAATGTCAACCAAGGCCCTGGCAAGCGCTTTAGAATCTTCCAATGTCTTCATGAAGGCGCCCGCACCAGTTTTAACATCAATCACCAAGGCATCGGTCCCAGAAGCAATCTTTTTGCTCATAATTGAACCGGCAATTAGTGGAATTGAATCAACCGTATCGGTTACGTCACGTAAGGCGTAGATCTTCTTATCGGCCGGCGCAATATTTCCCGTCGCCCCAATAATGGCTAAATGGTCTTTTTTTACTTGTTCGATGAAATCCCGTTCACTCATTTCAACCTGATAGCCTGGAATGGCTTCCAGTTTATCCAGGGTCCCACCGGTATGGCCGAGGCCCCGACCGGAGATCATGGGTACCGGGATCCCTAAAGCGGCCACCACCGCTGCCAAAGGAATACTTGTTTTGTCTCCCACCCCACCAGTGGAATGCTTGTCGACTTTGACACCAGGAATGCTGCTCAAATCTAGATGATCGCCGGATTCCATCATTTTCATCGTTAAGGTCGACTGCTCTTCGCTCGTCATTCCCTTAAAGAAGATCGCCATTAATAAGGCGCTGGTTTGGTAATCAGGAATTTCGCCCGACACCACGCCGTCAACAAAATATTGAATTTGCTCCTCAGTGAGTTCTTTTCCTGAACGTTTTGCATGAATAATATCAACCATTCTCATAACGAAGTCTCCTTCCAAGTAACCGTTTACATATTGCTATTATCAAAATCCGGGAAATTATCAAGTCCCCCACTTAATAATCCCCCGACTCTTAGTCAATAATCCAACAATAACTGTGCCAAGCTTTGATCAATAATGACACAATTTGTGTAATTTGCTTTCAACACCGCGTGCACCCCAGCAACTTTTCGGTTCCCAGTTGCCACCAGAATTGCATACTTCTTTGTCTTTAAGTCATCAAGCTGAATGCCAATTGTGCGATCATCAATTTGCTGGCTGACAATTTTGCCATCTCGATCAATAAACCGTGAAAATACGTCACCGATGGCCTCTTTCTGCAATTGAGCTTTTTCCTGTTTGTTAAAATACCCCAATTGAAAAATTAACGCTTCAGATCGAACCGTGCCAACCGTGAACAAAGCAACGTTGGCTTTGCGGCCGAGGTCCAATATGCTTTTGATGTGCCGATCGCTTTCGACCATGTCCTTGGTCACTTTATGATCAAAGATGACGGGTAACGGCAGGTATTCAGGCTGGGTGTGGTAAGCCCGTGCCAACTCATTGACACTTTCGTACGCCCAAGTTTTCTCCTGAGAATGACTGATACTCCCTTTGAGTTGAACAACCTGAACACCAGCTGCATTCTGCTCCTCAACCTGTTTGGTCACCGCATGAATGGTATGACCCCAGCCAATTCCAATGACGTCACCAGGTTCAACCACTGATGTCAAATAATCGGCGGCAAATTTACCAACGCTATCAGAAAGTGAAGCCATCCCCGCGTAGTTGTTGGGCACAACGTGAAACTGGGCCCCGTATTTTTCTGCCAACTGTTGGCCTAACACCTGAGAATCTACCAATGGATTAATGATCTGGATTTTCACCAACCCGTTGTCCTTGGCATACTGAATCAACCGGGAAACCGTTGGCCGAGAAACCCCTAATTGTTTCGAGATTTGTAACTGACTTAAATTATCCTGATAGTAAAGTTCAGCTACTTGCAAACTCTGCTTTAATTTGGTGACATCCCTAATCTCTGTCATGGTCGCTTCTCTCCGAATCGTTTTGGACTTCGATCGATTTGTTTAATTGTTCATGTTCTTAATAGCGGTTTCCAATGATAATCTGGTCATCTCATCAAATGACGTTTCCCGTTCTTTGGCCGACAATGCCTCGCCAGTGAGTAAATGATCACTAACCGTCAGGATCGTGAGGGCGCGAATATGGTGCTTAGCTGCCAACAAATAGAGCCCAGACGTTTCCATTTCAGTTGCTAAAACCCCATAGTCAATGAGTTTATGAATATCCAGCTCATCATTATAGAAACGATCAGCAGCAAAAATATTGCCAACCTTCGTTTTAATGTTCATTTTCTGAGCAGTATGGTATGCGGAATCCAACAACCCAAAGTCAGCGATTGGTGAATAGTATAGGCCAGGGCCAAACGTATTTTGAATAATCGATGAATCAGTCGTGCCAGCCTGGCCCAAAATGACGTCGCGAATCTTAACATCTGGGCTCATCCCGCCACAGCTACCTACTCGATAGATGGTCTTGACACCATATTCCTTGATCAACTCAGTCGTGTAGATTGCCAGCGATGGAATCCCCATGCCAGAACCTTGGACAGAGAGCCTTTTACCTTTGTAGGTGCCGGTGTAGCCAAACATGTTTCGCACGTGACTATACTGAACCGGATTATCCAGATAAGTCTCAGCAATAAATTTTGCGCGCAGTGGATCACCGGGCATTAAGACTGTATCGGCGATTTCACCAGGTGTGGCGCCAATGTGTGTACTCATATGATTACCTCCGTTTAAATCTCGTTAAGAAAACTCGTTCCAGCTGGGTTGCCGGTCACGTTAAAAATATCAAGAACGGTTGCGCCAAAATCAGCAAACGTCTTTCGAACGCCCAATGAACCACTATTCTTCAGGGATGGTGAATAAACGAGTAGTGGCACTTCCTCACGGGTATGATCAGTTCCTTTAAAGCCTGGGTCGTTCCCATGATCAGCCGTAATCATTAGTAAATCATCGTCCTTTAGGTTCTTCAAAACCGTTCCCAGTCGTTTGTCAAAGTCCATCAAGGCTTCACCAAAGCCAATCGGATTACGGCGGTGACCATACATTGCGTCAAAATCAACTAAATTAGTGAAAGCAAATCCAGTGAAGTCTTCAGCCATCACATGATCGACGTGATCCATTCCATCCATGTTGCTTTCATTATGGTAGCCTTCATCAATTCCATGACTTGAGAAAATATCATTGATCTTCCCAATTCCAATGGTATGAACGCCAGCAGCTTGTAAATAATCCAAGTCCGTCTTACCAGTTGGTTCCAAGGTAAAATCATGGCGGTTGGCTGTTCGGGTGAAGTGATCTTTATCAGGGCCAACGTATGGGCGGGCAATGATCCGACCAACAGTGTACTTTGGCCCATTGACCAATGCTCTGGCATACTCACAAATCCGATACAATTCCTTTAGTGGAATCACATCTTCGTGAGCGGCAATTTGCAGAACCGAATCACCAGAAGTATAGACAATTAAATCGCCCGTCTTCATCTGTTGTTCGCCAAGCTCCGCGATAATCTTGGTTCCTGATTCCGGCCGATTACCAATAATTTTGCGGCCAGAGAAGGCGGCCAGTTTTTCTAAGATATCAGCTGGAAACCCATTTGGAAATGTGTTCAGCAGCTTGTTGACGGGCAGCCCCATCATTTCCCAATGACCGTCCATGCTGTCTTTGCCTGCTGAGATTTCTTGCATTTTGCCGTAATAACCAATTGGCTGGTCAACTTTGGCAACCCCTTCAATCGGTTGGTCCCGCAAGTTGGAAATCCCTAATTGCTGCAGGTTGGGAATCTGTAACTTGCCTTTATAAGCTTCTCCAACGTGCCCCAAGGTGTCTGAGCCAACATCATCAAATTTGGCTGCATCGGGTGCGGCACCGGTTCCAACTGAATCCATTACAATTCCAAATACCCGTTTATAATTCTTTGTACTCATAGATAAGCCTCCCCATGCAGTCTCTTAAGATAAGATTTTAACGGTTGCGCTGACCCCTAAACGACTGGCACCAGCATCAATCATTGCTAAAGCTTCCTCGCGTGAGTGAATGCCACCAGATGCTTTGACACCCAGGCGATCACCAACGGTTTTGCGCATCAAGGCAACGTCATCAAGCTTGGCCCCTGCTGAACTGAAGCCAGTTGACGTTTTAACATAATCGGCACTAGCTGTTTCGGAATCTTGACAGCCAATCACAATTTGGTCGTTGTTAAGATACGAAGTTTCTAGAATTACTTTAAGCAGTTTGCCCTTTGTATGAACGGCTTCGGCAACTTTTTGAATATCTTCAGTCACAAATTTATCGTTACCGCCAATTAATTCACCGACATTTAAAACCATATCGATTTCTTCAGCACCTTGGTCAATCGCGGTAATTGCTTCATATACTTTAGTCTCAGTGTTGGTTGCGCCTAATGGGAAGCCCACAACCGTGATTGGATTAACCGTTGAATCCTTGAGCTCTTCAGCAACCAGTGGGATCCAGTGAGAATTCACACAAACGGAAGCTGTGTTGTATTTCACCGCCTCCTGACAGGTTTCACGGATACTCTCTTCAGTAGCGTCAGGTTTCAGGTTGGTATGGTCCAAGTATTTTGCTAATTGGGCAGTAGTTAAGTCTGTTGTCACGGTAATGTAACCCCTTTCATTTATTATTACAAGCATAGTTTACAGGAACCAAGAACATATGTAAAGATATATGGTGAAATAATGTTCACTTTTATGAAAAAATGTACATAATTCACCGATTTTCGCCCGATAAGAAAAAGAGGTTGAAATTCGCAGTTTTTTGACCTATACCCCCAAAGTTAAAGTAAAAACTTTAGCTTTGGAGGTATTTTTTATGACTAAGATTTCAAAAGAAACAAA
>NZ_JAHPPD010000059.1 GCF_019061365.1 Lentilactobacillus dabitei | reverse complement strand
TTTTTATTCTAACGAGAAACAAAAAATCTGTCATCAGTAATAGATAAAATCTATTACCAACAACAGATATTGTAGAACCTATATAAACAACGTCTCCAACAATGAACAAGGACCGTTCGTTATTGGAGACGTTGTTTATGCTCCGGGATCAACCCGGCTTAGTCACGCTCTACATTTGTTCCATCATAATCATCAATCATAATCTGCTTGAGATCAGCAATTAATGGTTCCTTTGGATTAGCTGTGGTGCATTGATCTTCGTATGCGAGTGTTGCCAGGCGGTCCAATGATGCTTCGAACTTGGCTTTGTCAACGCCTTGAGCCTTTAAGCTCAAAGTGACACCTACTGAATGAGCCAATTCGATAAACTTCTGAACTAATCCTTCGATCAATTCTTCATCATTTTTCCCTTGAATACCAATGTATCGAGCAATATCGGCATAGTCTTTGTTAGCCCGGAAATACTCGTACTTAGGCCATGCGGCAATCTTTTCAGGCAACTTGGCATTGAAGCGGATTACATGTGGTACCGTGATTGCAATTGCAATTCCGTGGGTAATGCCAAATTCACCACCGAGTTTGTGAGCAACTGAATGAGTGATTCCTAGGAAGGCATTTCCAAAGGCCATCCCTGCTAAAGTAGCTGCATTGTGCATTTCTTCACGGGCGTGAGTGTCACCATTGTATGACTTGGTTAAGTTCTCAAATACCAGCTTGATTGCTTGCAATGACAATGGTCGAGTGTAATCGGAAGCCATTGTTGAAACATACGATTCAATTCCATGGCAAAGGGTGTCAAGACCTGATGCAGCAACGGTTCCCTTTGGTACAGTTTCAACAAATTGTGGGTCAACGATGGCAACATCTGGTGTCAAGGCATAGTCGGCCAGTGGGTACTTAACATGAGTCTTTGAATCTGTGATAACCGCGAATGGGGTAACTTCCGAACCAGTCCCCGAAGTGGTTGGAATGGCAATCATTTGCGCCTTACGAGGCTTCTGGAAACGATATGCCCGTTTTCTGATATCGATAAACTTTTGCTTGGCACCGAAGAAACTTGTCTTAGGGTCTTCGTAGAACAGCCACATATTCTTTGCAGCATCAAGTGGTGACCCACCCCCCAAGGCAATAATGGTATCTGGCTTGAAAAGGCGCATTTGGGCAACCCCTTTTTCAACCGTATCAGTTGTTGGGTCAGGTTCAACATCTGAGAACAACGAATATTGGATTTCATTAGGACGACGTTTCAGTTCATCAAGAACCTTATCAACGTAACCGTGTTCGACCATTCCTGGTGTGGTTACGATGAATACTTTGTTGATGCCTGGCATGTCATCAAGGTATCTGATAGAAGTCTTTTCGAAGTAAACCCGTGGTAACTTAATCCATTGCATATTATTTCGTCTCTTTGCGATAGTTTTGATGTTCAATAAGTCGTAATCGGTCACATTGTGAGAAATTGAGTTTGCTCCCCACGAACCAGTTCCCAATGTCAATGATGGCGTCATTTCATTATATAGATTACCTAATCCGCCAAGACTGGTTGGCGTATTAACAAGCACTCTGGCAGCCTTCATCTTGATACCAAACTTAAGTGCCAAGTCGTCATCAAGAGTTTGAATGCCTGCGGTATGACCAAGACCACCAAATTTGAGCAATCGTTCACAAATATCGAAGGCATCTTCTTGAGCCTTCGCACGATAAATGCTGATGACTGGGCAAAGCTTTTCGGCTGATAATGGTTCCTTAGGGCCAACTTCAGTTACTTCCGCAGCCAAAATCTTTGTATTGTCTGGTACTTTGATATCGGCTAGTTCAGCGATTGCTTTAGCAGACTTACCAGGAATTGGACCGCGAACACTAACACGTTGTGGATCAAACATAGTATCAGCAAGCTTCTTTTGTTCCTTCTTTGGAACGAAGTAAACGCCATTTTTAACTAACTCGGCTTTAACCTGTTCATAGATCTCAGTATCAATAACAGCACTGTTTTCAGTCGCACAGATCATCCCGTTATCAAAGGTCTTTGAAAGAACCAAATCGTTCACTGCCCGTAAAATATTGGCCGTTTTTTCAATATAAACAGGACCATTACCAGGACCAACACCAAGGGCTGGTTTACCAGTAGAATAAGCGGCCTTCACCATGCCGGGACCACCAGTAGCTAAAGTACTGGCAACTCCTGGATTATTAATTAATTTATCAGTTGCTTCAATACTTGGTTCGGTGATCCATTGGATACAACCCTCCGGAGCGCCGGCGGCAATTGCAGCATCGCGAACAACTTTGGCTGCTGCAATTGATGATTTCAATGCTTGGGGATGGAAACTAAAGATAATTGGGTTTCGGGTTTTCATCGAGATAATTGATTTAAACAATGCAGTTGAAGTTGGGTTGGTTACAGGTGTGATTCCTGCAAGGACACCGAGGGGTTCAGCGACAGTAATTAACTGACGCTCCTTATCATCCTTGATAACGCCGACAGTCTTATGATTACGGATGCTGTGCCAGATCTCTTCGGTAGCATACATATTCTTAATTGCTTTGTCTTCAGCAACCCCACGGCCGGTTTCGTCATAAGCCATCTGAGCTAATTCCATGTGCTTATCTTGACCAGCCATCACCATTTCGTGAGTGATGTGATCAACTTTCTCTTGATCAAATGAGTCCATGATTTTAAGTGCTTTTTGCGCCTTTGAAACTAAACCGTTAATCATTGTATCAACGTCAGTCTTGCCTTCAGTTTTTGGTGCTTTCTTTTCTGCTACTTTGTTTTCAATCATTGCTTGCCTCCAATGAAAATATGTTTGTTATCAATTTCACAATTACAATACTATCACAATTTTTTGAATTGTAAATAGTTTTGTTCAAAAAATCACAAAAGTTTTCAGTAAGCGTCGAATCCCTGTGACATCAAGGTAAACAAAAGGAGGAGCTTATAATTCAGTCCCCTCCTTAATGAAAACGATTACAGAAATTACCATGTGAACGCTTTCGCTACTTTTCGATTTTAGTTAAAGGTTTTTCAATAATTTCCAACAGTTTTTCTGATTGAACTCGATCAATGATGACATTTACAGCAACTTGCATTAATTTATCGTTCAAATTTTTTTCTTCAATCGCCCGGCCGTTATTTCTGCCATCGATGTTCTTAAACGAGAACATGAGCCGTTTAACGAAACGATCATAAGCTTGCTGCGGATAAATATTGGCGGTTACTTGATCAATCCCATGACGAATGGTTGCCAGTGAAAAGGCTGGCTTCAATAAGCTAATTAAAATCACGTCCGCAATCTGCATGGTTTGATATTTTTTCTTGACGGGTGCCATGATCGCCTTGTGCTTGACGTAATTATTAATCATCGCTGGCGTCACTTGATCAATTCCAATCGGTCCCAGTGTGTCATTCACCAGAGCAGTCACCTGATCCATGTACAGCGAGAAATTAGGTAATTCTGACCACAATGGCAACTCCACCTTCTTTAGTTTCTGTTCCCATTGTTCATATTGTTCTGCATCGTAGCTCATGAAATCACCCCCCTTGGTTTTATTATACCATATTATCTAGTTTCAAAGACTAGCTAGAAGCAAATAAAAAACAAGCTTTGCTAAATGGTAACCTGCTAAGCTTGCTTAACCAAAACTGGCCTGAACTGCGCCGCCAACATTACGATCTCTTTTTCCGAGCTCTTCGCTTTTCCCGTTGCGTTAGGAAGGTTGAAATGACCCCTTGTAAGAACATATACAGTGGGTAGGCCGTTGCAATCAGCGGAACCGCGTACAGCCAAATATCCTTATCAAAGAATGAAACCAGGGAGAATATGTTGTTGAAGAAGACAATGATGGCTAAAAATGCGGCAAGAACAAGTACGTCCATCCCCACTTTAAGCCGATTCAACGGACGTGAAACCATCACCAACGCCAACCAGCAAATGGCCCCCGTCAAAAGGACGCAGAGTGTTGAAGTAAATTCATACTGCAGGCCAAAGAATGACCCAACAATTTCAATCACCAAAATATAGCCAACAATACAAATTGCGGCTGGCGTCGAAATAATCAGCACTTGTTTCATAAATTGATTCGTAATTCTGGAAAAATTAGGCTCCAGCGCCAGGAAGAAGGATGGAATGCCGACCATGAGCGACGTAATCGGGGTCAGCTGAATTGGTTCAAACGGATAGCCCATCGTCATGAACAGGAAAATAAACGAGAGCGCAACGGAATACATTGTCTTGATGAGATACATTGAGGCAACCCGTTCAATGTTATTAATGACCCGTCGGCCTTCCTTCAGCACATCAATCATTGCATCAAAATTAGAATTGATCAACACAAAGTCAGCGATACTCTTCGTACTTTCGCTCCCGGAAGCCATTGCAATCCCACAATCAGCTTGGCGAAGTGCCAGCAGGTCGTTAACACCGTCACCAGTCATCGCAACCGTATGTTTTTGGGCTTGCAGAGCACTAATTAATCGCTTCTTCTGGTCAGGCGTTACCCGGCCGAACACCGTATTTTCTTGAGCGATTTTGCCAAAATCATCCTCAGCGTGAACAGTCGACATGTCAATTGCGTGTTCAGCATTCCGAATATCTGCGGTTTGGGCAATTGTTGACACGGTTGTCGGATCGTCCCCAGAAATCACCTTGATCTCCACGTCTTGATTCCGAAAGTACTGAAACGTGTTGGCCGCATTTGGCCGAATGACATCAGATATCAGTACCAATCCCATTAGTTGGGGATCAACTAACGGTTTGTCAGCTGCTAATTCGTCGACTTGAGCAACTGCCAGTACTCGGTAGCCCTCTTTGGCATAGCCGGTCACTCTTGCTTTTAAGCTGTTTGATAAGTCTTTGAAAATAAACTGTGGGGCTCCAAATACATAGCGATGAGCATCTTCAAAGCCCACCCCACTCCATTTTCGTTCTGAAGAAAAGGGCACGATCTCTTCGGCCTGCCATCCAGGATCAGCTAACGCATTGGTAATCGCCCGGGCCGTTTCGTTATTATCACCGGTACTGTACGTGATCCCGGCAATCACTTGTTTCAGCTGATCGGCAGCAACTTCCGCTGTCGGGATAGCGTCAACGAATTTCAAATCACCACTGGTGATGGTTCCCGTCTTGTCCAAACAAATCACGTCAACTCGCGCCAAGGTTTCAATTGCCGGCAAGTCTCGCACCAACGTCTTCTTTCTTGCCAAATGCATCGCAGAAACGGCCAGTGTCATTGATGTTAGCAGCACCAATCCCTCTGGAATCATGCCAATCATTGCGGCAACTGAGCCGAGGATCGCTCGGTTAACGCCAGTGCCACCATATAATTTTGCCACAAAGAGAACAATCCCGAGTGGAATGATGACATAAGTTAACACTTTGATGATCCGGTTAATTGTGTTTAAGAGAATGCTCGAAGTGTCTTCACCCTTTTTGGCTTCATTAGAAATATGATTAACAAATGTATCGGCGCCAACTTTGGTGACTAGCATTTTGCCAGATCCGCCAACCAAAAAAGTTCCTGAGGTCAGTCGATCACCCGGCCGTTTGACAATCGTTTCGGATTCACCGGTAATGGGAGATTCGTCAGTCTCCATCCCCCTGCTTGCCAGCACCTTCCCATCGACAGGGATTTGGTCGCCACGGCCAAGGGAGATGACGTCTCCGAGGACAATGTCTTCTGGTAGAATCGGAACTGTTTTTGAATTTCGAATCACATTGATTTTGCCCTCAGCGAGCAGCACCATCTTATCAACTTGGCGCCTAGAACGGATTTCTTGGATAATCCCGATTGCGGTATTAAAGATCGCAATTCCGAGAAATAATAAATTTTTGTAGCTGCCGGTATAAAATACCAGGGCACCTAAAATAACGTTGATCAGGTTAAATAGTGTCAAAATATTGTCGCGAAAAATCTCTTTGACGCTTCGAGTAAGCGATTGTTCGGCTGTATTCTTATGGTTAGTTTGGATTTGCTGTTTGACTTGTGCGTCGCTAAGCCCGTGTTCAGAACTCACCTCGGCTAAATTAATCTCGGCCATCTGATCAACACCTCACTTTATCTTAATTGTACAAAATAACTGTGTAAAAACACATTTTTTTGTATGGTTTGAAGGAATTTTAAGGTTATTCGGCAATTAAAAGTAGCCTATTTGCCGTTAAAGAATCAAACGTGGTCCAAAATAACCCAGTGATCCGAAAAAGGCTCCACCATCAAAATCCAAGGATCTTGATGGTGGAGCCTTTACATAATCGTATCTAAGTGTTTTTATTGGTAACTATCTAACAATTTTTTTATTCAAAACTTCTGACAGCTTCTTTAAAGCTTCATCACGTGACTTGATGACATCCATGTTCCAAATAATGGAGTCAATGTCGCCGCCTGCAAAGTCGAATTTTTCAAAGTAAATATAAGGATCTTCATCGCTCTTTTGGAAGATTTTATCGATTCGTTCGGCAAATCCCTTTGTCCAATCGTCGTCATCCATCTTTGCGAAATCTTTTTTAGTGACATAGCCTTTTTCTTCAATAAGGTCGACCGCTTTTTTGACATCGTCATCCGAATACTCAAACTTTTTGTCGGTTTCTCGTTCTGCTTCATCGGCTTTTTTTTCTGCTGCACTTTCTTTGACCTTTTCAGCCATAACCTACATCCCCTTATTTTGTATCTATTACTAGCCTAGCACTGTTTCACGGGAATATTAAGAAAAAAGTCGCAGAGAATTTTCAATAATCCCCAAACCACTTAAAAATTCTCTTGTTCGAGCGTATAATTAGAGTTAATCTTTAAGCTACAAGATATGTCATACTATTATTATTTGAAATGAGGAATTGAATTTTGGGAGATAGCCAGATACTGACTAATCTAGTGATTGTAATTGTTACGTTCTTCTTTGCGGCATTCTTTGTTGCCAGTGAGTTTGCCTTGGTTCAAACAAGGGCGAGTGCACTTGAAGAGCGAAAAAGAGACTTCATTAAGAAACAAGGCAAAGGCGCCAAGGCAGTTAAAAGGGTTAATCGTGAAATCCACATGGTCACCAACTTAAACGAATACTTGTCAACGACTCAAGTTGGTGTCAGTCTTGCCGGCATCATTTTAGGTTACTTAGGTGAATCCTTTGTCGTTACAATTCTAGTTGACGTCATGGAAATTCACAACTCACCGATTGATCCAACGACGGCTCACGCAGTTGGCGCGGTCCTTGGAATTATTATCTTAACCTATTTGGAAGTTGTTTTAACTGAAATTGTCCCTAAGAACATCAGTATTGATATGCCCCTTAAGGTGTTGAGCTTTATTTCAACACCGCTTCACTATTTCCACGTCATCTTCTATCCATTCGTTTGGTTACTCAATGTTTCAGCCAATGGAATCGTGAAGATGTTGGGCTTGCAGGTTGCCAACGAAAATGACGAATCTTTCTCGCAGGCAGAAATCCTTAATTTATCTCGGAATGCCGTTAAAAGCGGTCAGTTGGAACAAAATGACTACCTATATATGCGGCGCGCCTTTCAGCTGAATGATAAAGTCGCTAAAGACATCATGATCGATCGAACTCAGCTGATTGTGATTGATATTAAAACAACCGTTAAACAAGCTATCCAAGTCTATCTGCAAAAGAAATTTAGTCGGATTCCCGTCGTTGCAGATAACAATAAGGATAAAATATTGGGTTATGTCTATAATTACGATTTGATTAGGCAATCTCAAGTCGATTCATCCATTAAGATTGACCGGCTGCTTCGGGACATTTCAACGACACCAGAGATGACACCAATTACGGATGTCTTGCATCAGATGATTAAGAAACGAACACCAATCGTCGTTGTTGTTGATGAATACGGTGGTACGTCCGGGATTATCACTGACAAGGATATCTACGAAGAACTCTTCGGGACTGTCAGAGATGAAATTGATCCTTCATTTACTGAGTACATTTTCAAACAGCCTAACGGAACCTATCAAGTCAATGGCAAGTTGACGACCCATGATTTCGAACGTTACTTTGATGCAGATTTCCCTGAGTTTACGACTTCAGACGCCGTTACCCTTGCTGGATACTTCCTTGATAATTATCCTGATATCAAGGCGGGCGATATCATCTCATTTGAGAACTTTGACTTTAAAATTATTGATTATGAAAATTCGTTTATCAACTGGTTTGAAGTTACCAAGCATCAACCAGCAAAAACAAACGATGAGGATGAATCCAAATAGTCCAATCTGATAAGGCTGTACCAAGGCATAGACTTCTGGTCAGCCTTTTTACATATTATTTCTGCTTGAGTGAAGGGGGCACCTTCGGCAGCAACCTGCATGTAAGCACCATCGAGAAAAATTCCAAAACTGGGAATTTCCCTCGGTGCCGACTTACACTCCGATCTCTAACCGCTTGGATCCGCTCACTTATTTCTAGGACAGCTTCGTAAAGCAGAAGTCTGCATGTAAGCACCACCGAGGGAAATTCCAGAATCGGGAATTTCCCTCGGTGGAGACTTACACTCCGATCTCTAACGCTTTACTTAGCTCACTTTTCTTAGGACAGCTTCGTAAAGCAGAAGCTTCCACCTAAGCACCTTCTGCAAAAGTCCCAAAATCAGGGATTTCCGCAGAAGGAGACTTAGGCTCCAGTTTCTAACCGCTTTACTCCGCTCACTTATTTTAGGACAGCTCCTCCAAGCAGAGATCTGCATGTAAGCACCTCGAACAAAAATTCCCAAAACCGGAATTTCCGTTCGAGGCGACTTACACTCCGATCTCTAACCGCTTGGATCCGCTCACTTATTTTTTAGGACAGCTCCTCCAAGCAATAATCTGCATATAAGCACCTTCGGCAGAAATCCCCTAAACCGGGATTTCCACCGAAGGAAACTTATATTCCGATTATTCCCGCTTGGATCCGCTCACTTATTTTTTAGGAGGGTTTCACTTGAAAAAAGTTTGGCAAAAAACACCTGCATGGATCACCTATTCGGTGCTATTTGTCGCACTGATTTGTGTTCTTGTTGGGTGCTTATTCATGACTGGCCGCTCAATGATTTGGGAACTGGACGGGTTGGCACAACACTATCCCATTTTGGTTCAGTTCCGGCATATGATTATCTCGTTCTTGAATAACCCCAGTGGCGGCTTTACTCACTGGGCTTGGAACATCAGCTTAGGATCCGATCAATTAACCAATTTTTCCTACTATGTTGTAGGTGACTTATTCAACTACTTGATCATCCTATTCCCCAAGAGCCAGATCGAAACCGGTTTTGCCTTTCTCGTTTTCTTACGTATGTATGCTTCCGGCTTAGCCTTTCTGCTTTACGCGTCAACATATAAATTCAAAAAATTCAGTAAGGTCGTCGGGGCCGTAGCTTACACTTTTAACGGTTATGCTCTGGCAACCGGCCTTCATCATCCCTTCTTTATTCTACCGCTAATTTTCTTCCCGCTACTTTGCTACGGCATCGATCGGGTCTTAACTAACAAATCATGGCTGCCACTGATTTTTGCAGTCTTCCTTGTTTTCTTAGGTAACTTTTACTTTGCCTGGATTTTAGGAATTGGTGCCATCTTCTACACCCTTATCAAGAGCGCCAGCCTGTGGAAGCATCCTGACTTTCATTTCTTCAAATCCCTTGGAAAACTCATTGTATCAGTTGTCCTCGGGCTTGGAATGTCGGCAATCGTCTTCATCCCAACAATTATTCTTGCTACTGGTTCAACTCGAATCACGGACAATTTTGCTAATGGCTTAAAAGTCTTTCCACCGGAATATTACTTAAATATCATCGATTCAATCTTACCAACTGGGCGGGCAATGAACTTCTGGCTGGTCATCGGCATCTCGTCAGTTTCGTTTCTCGGCCTGGTCTACATGCTCCGCCACTTCAAAACCTATCTCTGGAATAACATTGGCTTAGTCATCGTTTGCATTGGGATTCTCATTCCCGCATTCGGGGCGGTTATGAACGCTTTGTCGACACCATCGAACCGGTGGGTCTTACTTGGAAATATTATTTTCGGGATCGCAACAGTCATTTTCATGGATAATTTGGATCACTTCACCAGAAGAGATGTTGGCTGGTTCGCTGGTGCAGGTGCCTTATTGATTGTTTTGGTCTGGGCATCAAATGGTTTCTTAATGAACCTTCAGCGGCATGACTTTGTGACCTACGGATTCTTATTAGCAACCGTTATTGTCGTTCTGTGTGCCTTTTTCTTCAACTGGAGCAGTCCGACCAAGAAGCTCATCATTCTAAGTGTTTTCATGCTCAATATCGGTAGTAACATTATCGGGATCTACAGTCCTAACGCCAGCAATTTAGCGATTCAGCAAATGAACCGTGACTTACCTACCAGATTTGAACAAGATTATTTTAATGGCGCCAACAATTACCTGAAGGACCAACCAGGTTTCTTCCGAACATCTAAAGCACCCCGATACCATTACAATGAGCATCTACAGAACTTAGCTAACTACACCAATACAAACACCGACCTTTCAATGAACACCGGGGTCAATGACGAGTCTGTTTATCTAACGCTTCAAAATGGTTACCTTGGCAAATTCTCTCAAGCCGTTGGCAACAGCCAATTCTCAATGAACACGCCCATTGCCCAAGGGGATTATCGAACCGCCTTCAACGATCTACTGGGTGTCAAATATATTTTTGCTAAAGCAAATACCAAAAAAGCACCGACGCTCCCCTATGGTTACAAGCCTGTCCGGGATAAAAGCGGAAAAATCAAGACGTTTGAGGCTAAACCCAGGGTGAACGCCGTGCCAGCGATTGAGAATATGGATGGAACAGCCATCTATAAAACTAATAATGCGTTGCCGCTAGTCTACTCACAAACTAAAACGGTCTCACCGAGCCAATTCAACCAGTTAAACGCAGTTGATCGAGAACGGGTGATGACTCAAGGTGCAGTGGTTAACAAGGATCAATACAACACCAATCCACTCACGTACAAATCCCCAAGTCATCATCTAAAATACAAAGTGCAGGTCGATGAAACCAAGGTGATTGATTCTGGCCGACAGCTAACTAAATATCGGTTAGGAATTTTAGGCGATCAAGATGCTGATAAAGTCATTGACCAGCCCCACGCACAAGTCAGTTTATCAGCTAACCTTCAAAAAACGAAGGCACTGTTGGAAACCAACAAAATGATTCTTGAAAACAATAAGTACGAAAACAAGAACGGCTTGAAAAAGATGACTTCCGATGTGACTGGTAAGCCTTTTGACTATTCCCTGACAATCAATAAACCCAAACAAACAAAGAATGCAGAACTGTTTCTCGTCCTCGATGGCATTAAACAAACTGATGGAACCATTGCGGAACACAACAAATGGTACGAAAATGAATTTCTACTACAAAACAAGCTATATTCAAGGCTTGCCAAAGTTAACGCTGCTCGTCACGACTTGTTAAAGCCAACGTTCGGCGGATACCTATTTGATGCCCGAGCGAAAGGGTTCCATAACGGCTATGCTCAATATGACAAAGATAATCTCTCCAATTATCGTCAAATTCACAGTATGGTCTTGAACTTGGGCTATTCCAAGAGTGCGCGAAAGACGATCACGTTGAACTTTAATCAGGTTAAAAACATCAAGTTCAAGTCAGTTAAGTTGATCGCAATGCCATATAACCAGTCATACGACAAGCAGATGGCCCACCTCAAACAAACGGGGTTAAAACATCTGAATGTCCATCAAAATAATGTCACTGGAACCGCGAATAATCGCCAAGCCACGACTTTAGTCACCTCCATCCCATACTCAAGTGGTTGGAAACTGACCATTGACGGCAATCAAGCTAAAACTTTCGTTGTCAATAAGGGGTTTGTGGGTGCAAAGCTCCCAGCCGGCATTCACCACATTCATTTCCATTACACGACTCCTGGTTTAAAATTCGGTACTTGGCTGTCAACTGGCAGCGCGCTGGTTGTCCTATTGCTAATCATCGGTACTGGCTTTATGAAGTTATTTCCCCAAGAAAAAGAACCCGCAAAACACGCATCTCGTCATTTGAAAGGTCATCGAAAAGATTGAACTTGCTAACTGGTTCAACAATCGGTACAGTTATTGTGAGGCATATGAATTTTAGGATAGCTGCTCCAAGCAATCAGCCTGAATCGGTCCCAAAATTTTGGGAGAGTAACCCTTTTCGGCTTTAATCGCTTGGATCCGCTCACATATATTGAGGAGGGTCATCTTGAGTCCAATCAAAATTTTATTTATTTCAATTGAGGGAAATACCCGTTCATTTGTTAAGAAACTGGCTGATTATGCAGCGGGAATGCACGATCAGGACAGTCAAAATCCCGTCGTTCAGTTAAAAGAAATTTCTGAACAAACGGATTTTGCCGATGAAACCGACCCGTATTTTGCTTTTGTCCCAACCTACTTGGATGGTGGCAATGGTATTGATAACGGTGTTAAAGAACTCATGACTAATGCCCTGGGGGAATACATCGGTTACGAAAAAAACGCTTCGCTATGTCATGGAATTGTTGGCAGCGGCAATAAAAATTTCAACGAACAACATTGTCTTACCGCCAAACGATACGCATCTGAATTCAACGTCCCGTTCCTCGCGGATTACGAATTACGCGGAACTGGCCGGGATGTTGAACGGATTTACGACTTGCTCAAGCAAAGTTAATATTTATAAAAATGAGACTGAGATCTATGTTAATTTCCAATCGGTAATTCTTAGCTTAGAGCCCCCCGATACTTGGATAAAAGCTGCACCAAACGGCTGATCCCAGAATTTAACGAAAATAACCAATTATTCTGACACCAGGAATAATTGGTTATTTTCGTTAAATTCTGGGATCAAAGCGCCGATTGTTCCAGTCTCATTTCGTCAATTCCCGACTTCGATTAACAATCATCAGAATCACCATAAAGATGATAATCAACCCCGCCGCCAGCATGAACAGCCCGCGGTAAGAAGCAAAGTCAAGAATCAAGCCACCGAACAATGGGCCGATTGCCCGACCACAAGACATGAATAGATTATACATACCTTGGAATTTTCCTCGCTGCTGAGGGGTCGACAGGCTATCGATCCAAGCTGGGATTCCCGGAAATCCAATCATTTCGCCCAACGTGGTAATCACCATCACTAAAATAAATGCCGGATAAGTCTTGGCAAATATCAAGCAGATAAATGAGGCAGCGAACACCATTGAACCAACGTATGTCTGGGTACTCAATTTAATCCGGGTACTCATCCGATTGACAAATGGCTGGCCAAACACGATCATCAGACCATTTAATGTCCACAGCAAACTATAATTTTCAAATGGAATGTGCAGATTCGTCATATGAACTGGCACAACACTTTCCCACAATGCATATGCTAAGTAGAGTGCCAAAACAACTCCACAAATGGCCAGCACCACTTTATTCACATTGACCTCTGGTGGTGCCCCGAGCGTGATTGCCTTATCAGGAATTCGCCGATCAACTTCAACGTTGAAATCAATCAAGGTAATGATCAATAGTGCGGCGTAAAATAACGACGTCACCATGAACACAACCGTCACGCCATGCTTCAGCAGGAACCCGACCATCAATGTTCCAATCACAATCCCGACATTTTGCCCAATATACAGAATATTAAAAATTGCTCGGGTTGACCGACTTTTGATACTTGCCGCATAGGAATTCAACAGGGTCATGCACGAGCCATCCCCGAAGCCCACGAATAACAGCAAAATCGAAAACATCGGCCAGTCATGAAAGAAGATCAGGGCAACAATTGCTGAAGTTGAAATTAAAACGCTGATGATCGTCGATAGATATGGGGACCACCGGTCGAATAAATACCCACCTAAATAATTGCCTAACATCATAAAGCCTGACATTGCCAACAACGTAAACCCAGCCAAAGTGAGTGACTTATGTAAGTAGTTATGCATGTAAACAGTAACAAGCGGCCACATGAATGAGGCGCCAGCGTTTAGGATAAGGGAATAAATAATGACCGAATTAAATCGAATTTCGCTCCTTTTCTTAAACAATTAATCAGTCCCTTCATTAGTATTCAATAATCGTACAAACATCCCTAACTATTCTCGCATATTATGGGGGAAAAGAACAACTATTATGAGTCAATTAGCTTGTATGAGTGACTGCTTCAAATATCCTGTATTGAAGTATTTTCCTTAATTCTTATACAGTTGATTCTGCATACGAAAAAGGCCGGCCACTTAAGTGAAAAAAATAATGCATTCAAAAACTCGAATGCATTACTTTTTTCACTTAAATTCCAGGATCAAATCGCCTTTCATCCCAATCTCCTCAAGTGGTTAATGAGTGATTTATTTTTCCAATCCGAACTTGTAATAATGAACTGGTGAGTTGCCATATTGAACTTTGACAGCCTTGTTGGATTTATTAACAATAATGAAATGGGTGTTGTCAGTAAATCTCAAGTAGAACTTTTCATAATTCTTGTGGCCGCGTTGACGGTAGGTAATTCCCCAAAATGACTCGCTATAAGTTGTCACTTTGTAATTTGCGTAGTTAATTAATTTCTTTTGGAATTGACCATTCTTGTACAAGCCTTGGTTTAATCCGCCTGCTTGACTGAACTTGGTAACGACAGTGTAACCATTGTTGTTACCTGACTTCCAAGTACCGGTTGGTTCACCAATTGTAATCTTGTTGCTTGAGGAACTCTTACTGGTGCTGGTAGTTGAAGAAGTCGTGGCTGCTGATTTGGCAGCTTTAACAATCATAATTCGATAGAAATATGAAGTTGAAGACTTACGGGCATAAACATAAAGTTTCTGGTTTGCTTTGACGCTTGTATGCAAAGGTGCACTAAACTTTCCAGTTTGGCTATTCGCTGTCGTGGTTGTTAACACCTTTTTGCTGGGAGTCCTCACGATAATCGAAACGCCCTTGGTAGCCGTTCCGCTAACACTCTTTGAAGTCGTATAGACGTTGTTGACCTTTAGTGAAGGAGAGCTGCTCGCTGAAGCTTGAGTGCCAAACCCCGCTAAAACTGAAAATATAACCGCAAAGAAGGCAATAATTTTAAATTTTTTCATCTTGTTTACTCCTAATCTTTAATTTGCAAACTTCATTATAACGGGTTCAAAAAGATTGTGCTGGAATGTTCATCCCATTTATATAATTCTTAATAAACCATTGCTACAGAGCCATTCGAAAATTGAAAAGCCACATTATGAAAATAATATTCATTTACATCGTCAATACGCTTTTGTTGTGCAGATTTGTGTTATATAATGTTAGCGAACTGGTATAGACATATCAGCTTACTTAGTTAACTTAATGATAGGAGTGAACATTTTGCCAACTGAAAGACGTTCTTTGATTGTACTCTTCGGAGCAACTGGTGACCTTGCCACTCGTAAACTTTATCCAGCGATGCTAAAGCTTTACGAAAAAGGAAACATTCGTGAACATTTTGCCGTGATTGGAACTTCCCGTCACAAGATAGATGATGAAAAATACCGAGAAATCGTTGAAAAATCGGTAGCTAAAGAAACAAGTAACAAAAAGATGATCAGTGATTTTGCCAGTCATTTCTACTTTGTCACCCATGATGTGACTAACGTTAGTCATTACGCAAACTTAAAAGATAAATCAGCAGAATTGGACAAGAAGTATGCTTTAGGTGGAAACCGAGTCTTTTATATCTCAATGGCCCCGAACTTTTTTGGAACCGTTGCCAAGAATCTCAAGACTCAGCACCTACTCTCAGAAAATGGCGGTTTCAACCGACTCGTGATTGAAAAGCCATTTGGTCGTGATTTTGAATCAGCTAAACAGTTAAATGACGAATTAAGTGCTGCATTTGAAGAAAATCAAATTTTCCGAATCGACCATTACCTTGGTAAGGAAATGATCCAAAATATTGAAGCCATTCGCTTTGGCAACACTATTTTCGAAGCCCTTTGGAACAACCGATACATCGATAACATTCAAGTTACCTTGGCTGAAAACCTTGGTGTTGAAGAGCGGGCCGGTTATTACGATAACTCAGGTGCGCTGCGTGATATGGTTCAAAACCACATTATGCAGATTGTCAGTTTGCTCGCGATGGAGCAACCGGTTGCATTTAAGGATACCGATATTCGGCAAGAAAAAGTGAAGGCTTTACGGAGTCTCCGGGTATACAACGTTGCTGAAGCATCAACCAACTTTGTCCGTGGCCAATACGGTGGTGTTGGTAACTCTAAGGAATATCGTCAAGAAGATGGGGTTCCAAAGGATTCTAATACCGAAACCTTTGTTGCCGGTAAGTTATTATTTGATAACTATCGTTGGTCTGGAACACCGTTCTATATCAGAACTGGTAAGAAATTGGCTGACAAGTTTACTCGTGTGGACGTTGTCTTCAAGAAGCCGCTCGTGGATATCTTCTCCTTCCCACAAAGTGGCAGTACCCCATTAAACGCCAACGTTTTGACGATCTTCATCGAACCAAATCAAGGCTTCTCATTGATGGTTAATGCGAAAAACAGTGAACAAGGATTCCATACTGAACCCGTTAACTTGCAATTCCTTGAAGACTCCAAGCGAACCAAAGAAACGCCACAACCGTACGAACGTTTAATCCATGATGTGTTGAAGGGTGACGGTACTAACTTTGCCAGCTGGCCTGAAGTTGCCAGTGCATGGAAGTTTGTTGACCAGATCCGTCGGGTATGGGATATTCAACAACCAATGTTCCCTAATTACATTCCAGGATCAATGGGACCAGTTTCTGCAGATGAACTGTTGGCAAGAGATCACCGAGAATGGGTTTACAAATTGAATAAGTAGTCATGAAAAACATTTTCAAAATTTGTATGAGTGTTTTCACAATCTTTGCAATTGTTTGAACAAATTCCTACTCTAGCGTGCTTTTTTGTTCACTTTATAATTGTGAGATGGTACACTAACTGTGTAGTAATTCTTAAAAAGAAAAGGATGGTTTTTAAATGTCTGATCAAAAAGCAAATATCGGTGTTGTCGGAATGGCCGTTATGGGCAAGAACTTAGCCCTTAATATCGAAAGTCGCGGTTATACCGTTGGAATTTTCAACCGTACCGGCGCTAAGACCGAAGAAGTTATGAAGGATCACGGAGACAAGAAACTTGTTCCTAGTTATACGATTGAGGATTTTGTTAAGTCACTTGAAACCCCTCGTCGAATTGTCATGATGGTTAAGGCTGGAAAGCCAACTGATGCTGTGATTGACGAATTACTACCATTACTTGATAAGGGCGATGTCCTTATTGATGGTGGTAACACTAACTTCCACGATACGATGGCTCGTAACGCCCGCCTTGATAAATCAGGAATCAACTTTATCGGCATGGGTGTTTCCGGTGGTGAGCTTGGTGCCTTACAAGGTCCTTCACTAATGCCAGGTGGTCAAAAAGAAGCCTACGATTTGGTTGAACCAATTTTGAAACAAATCGCTGCTAAGGCCCCTGCTGACGGCGAACCATGTGTTACTTACATCGGCCCTAACGGTGCTGGTCATTATGTCAAGATGGTCCACAATGGTATCGAATATGGTGATGAAGAGTTAATCGATGAAAGTTACAACATTTTGAGAAACCTTGCTGGTTATAATGTTGACGAATTAGCTGACATCTACAAAGACTGGAACAAGGGCGAACTTGACAGTTACTTAATCGAAATCACTGCTGATATCTTGACTCACAAAGATGACTTGGGTGACGACAAGAGCAAGCCAATCGTTGATATGATTCTTGACCGTGGTGCCAACAAAGGTACTGGTAAGTGGAGTTCACAAGATGCCCTTGAAATCGGTATCGATCAATCAGTCATTACTGAAGCCGTTTATGCACGATTCATCTCAATGTTCAAGAAGGATCGAGTTGCTGCTTCTAAGGTACTTCCAAAGCCTAAAGCTGACGTTGATTTCGATAAGAAAGAAATCGTTGAAAAGGTTCGTGAAGCCCTCTACTTTGGTAAAGTAATGAGTTATGCTCAAGGCTTTGACCAATTAAAGGCTGCTTCAGACCAATACAAGTGGGATATCAAGTTAGGCGAAATGGCAAAGATTTGGAGAGCCGGCTGTATCATTCGGGCTCGTTTCTTGCAAAACATCACCGATGCTTACGACAAGAACCCAGACCTTCAAAACTTGTTGCTTGACCCTTACTTCACAGATATCTGCAAGAAGTATCAAGAATCAGCTCGTGACGTGGTTGCCTTGGCTACAAAGGCCGGCGTACCAGTCCCATCATTGGCTGCTGCCGTTTCTTACTACGATTCATATCGTTCAGAAGTTGTTCCTGCAAACTTGTTGCAAGCACAACGTGACTACTTCGGTGCTCACACATATGAACGTGTCGATCGCCCAGGAAACTTCCATTATACTTGGTATGAAGAACAATAGAGTGCTGAACCCAACGGTTTGACGCGTTAATATAACAAGGATCATCGGTAATCCTGGGCTTTAGGATTATTGATGATCCTTGTTATATTATTAAGCGTCAGTTGGGTGAAGCACGTTTCCACCATATAGCGGCTCTTCGTCAACTGTTGTTGGTGAAACTAAATTCGAGTTCTAATCACTTTGTGATTAGGGCTCTTTTTGTTTTG
>NZ_JAHPPD010000058.1 GCF_019061365.1 Lentilactobacillus dabitei | reverse complement strand
GGACAGTGATGTCCCATTTATTCTGGATAAAAAAACTGGCATTGATGATTTCCATCAATACCAGAAAGTTTAGACCCAAAATAACTCAAGACAGAAGCGTTGTAATCATTGAAACTACAGCGTTTCTGTCTTTTTATTGTCCATTCATCCATCGTCGATTACAATGCAGTGAATGCCGGAACTAACAGACGCATTGAATCAAAAATCCACTACCTCTTAAGGACGCGTCATAACAATCCCCACCTCCAGTACTAGCAACACAAATTAGATAAATCGTAAAAATCCTCTCCATCAGCAGTTGGCCAACGAAGAGGATCATCAATATTAGTAAGTTAATAGTGTAAAGAAATCATAATCCTTAACTTTTTCTCTGCCCTTTAAATCGGACAATTCAATCAAGAATGCTGTCCCTACAACAATTCCGCCTAATCGTTCAACTAAACGGATGGTTGCATCAATCGTACCACCGGTAGCCAGCAAGTCATCAGTAACCAAAACCCGCTGTCCAGGCTTAATGGCATTTGTTCTAAGATACAAGGATGCTTTCCCATATTCCAAGCCATAGCTAGCCTCGATGGTTTCGCCTGGAAGCTTATTCTTCTTACGAGCTGGTGAAAAACCGACCCCAAGCTTATAGGCAACCGGGCAGCCTACGATAAAGCCCCGTGCTTCCGGTCCCACAATCATTTCAACGTTGCGTTCCTTGGCAAATTGAACAATTTGGTCCGTCGCAGCGCGATAAGCCTCTCCATCTTCAAGAAGTGGTGAGATATCTCGAAATAAGATACCAGGTTCTGGAAAGTCTGGATATGACGCAATGTACTTTGAAAAATCGATCGACATAGTAATTCTTCCTTTCATCAGCTGTCCAAACAATCCTTAATAAACTTAACCAATTTGTGCGTGTCAGACACTAGCAGTTGCTTTTCAGTCTTCAACTGTTCTTCCCTGAGACGGTAACTTGGGGCAGATTTGAGATCGTGAGCCGCGTAATGCGGGTTAAGATTGATAACTCTGTCATTTATTGTGATGAAGTCCAGCTCTAAAAAGACCTGAACCATAAATACGATTGTTCGAGCAGCAATGTGCAGATGCTCCGACAAATGCTTCAATTGAGTCGCAATATTAATATTCGGATTCTCTCTTATGAACTTAAATAGTTTAGCATAAGAATTCCGATCTGGCATCCCTATTTTTGAAACTAATTGTTTTTTATACAAATAAAGAACGGTCGTTGTTGGTCGGCAACTTTCGATAACCTTGGTAAGATCTTCAATCACGTCTGGGCAATCCACAATAAATAGCTGGCTGTCCTCCGTATCGCTCCGATTGCCATTGATCAACTGGTCATACATCACGGCTTTGGCATCACCATTGAAATAGCCCTTCAGCTGAGCCAAGTTTCTCTCGTGAAAGAAAACATAGGTCCCGCTCTCCACAAACATTTGCTCATGGAGGACCCGAGTTCGTTCGTCAATCACTGGCGCAGCTGCTTGGTTGAGATCATCCACCATCAATTGCAAGGTGGTTCGGTTGTTCCAAGTGTTTTCACCAATCTGACCTGCTACGCGCAAACTATTGGAGCCAGCTTGAATCTGGGGAGCCAACGTCCCTTTGCCAAATGCAATGGCGGTCAACTGGCTATTCCCCTGATCAAGCGTAAACTTCAGGTGATCAGAGGCTTTCCCCATCGTTTTGATATTTTGAACCTGATCATATTGAACGTCAAAGATCGGTTTAGGATTATCTTGACCAAATGGGGCCAAGACCTTTAGCTTATCAACAAACTCTGAGGTAATCCGATTTACCCCAATTTTAGCGGCAATCTCAAGCTTTGGCTTAATTGACAAGTCCAACTGCTGTTCAGCAGCTGCCTTTTCAAGCTGGTCACGTAGAGACTGAATGTTTTGTTTATTAACAGTTAAACCAACTGCAGAGTGGTGTCCACCAAAGGCAACAAGTTGGTCACGAATCGGATCAATCGCCGCGAAAAGATCAAAATTATCGATACTCCGGCCAGAACCTTTGGCGTCGTCTGATCCATCCTGGGTTGTCAACACAAGGGTTGGTCGTTGATACTTCTCAACCAACCGACTAGCGACAATGCCCAAAACGCCTTGATGCCAATTATCACCAACGACTACCAATGTTGATTTGTTAGCTACACCATCAGCTTCGACTTGGTCCACTGCCTGCTTGTAAAATTGATCCACCAATGATTTTCGGAGATCGTTTTGATGATTGGCAAATTTAGCCAGTTCAGCTGCCCGGTCCTCGTCAAAAGTGGCCAGCAGTTCAACTCCGATAGTCGCATCCTTCATTCTGCCCAAGGAGTTAAGCCGAGGCGCGATGGCAAAACCAATGTCCTGCTCATCAAAACGATCAAGTTGGATCCCCGCCGCTTTGATCAAGGCCAATAATCCTGGACGCTGGCTGTTCTTAATTGCCTGAATTCCAAATTTAACGATCGCCCGATTTTCATCAGTTAACGACACAATATCAGCCACTGTCCCAATCGAGGCAATATCAATCAAATCAGTTGGCAACTCATCCAAAAGGGCAGAGGCAATTTTCAGCGCTACGCCGGCCCCACACAAATCACCAAAGGGATAGGCTTTCCCATCCACATCCTTTATTCGCGGATGAATAATTGCGTAAGCATCTGGCAACACCTCCGGCAACGAATGATGATCCGACACGACCACGTCACAGTGCAACTCATTAGCCACCGCAATCGCGTCATTGCCAGCCACCCCATTATCAACAGTGATGATCAAGCTGGTTCCCTTGGCAATGATCTGTCGATAAGCTTCAACGTTTGGCCCATAGCCTTCTGAAAAACGGTTGGTAATATAATAATCAACGGTTGCACCCAAATCAGTTAACACTTCATACATAATCGTGGTACTGGTAATTCCATCGGCATCGTAATCACCGTAGACGGTAATCTGTTCTCCGCTCTCAACGGCCTGTTGAATTCTGGCAACCCCTTTTTTCATATCATGCATCAAATAAGGATCGTGAAAACTGGCAGTCGATGGTTTCAAAAAATTGGTTGCCTGATCTGGGGAATCAATTCCGCGCTGTAACAACAATTTGGCAATTGTCTCATCAACATTTGCTTCCTTTGCTAGCTTCCCAACAGCTTGTGGATCGTCTATCTGATTCATTTGCCAATTATACTTCGATTCAATCATTCAAACACGCTACCTTACTTTTGTGACAATTTGTCTGACAACTTCGTAATTTCATCTTCTAAGTTTGTAATCTGCTGATCTTTGGCCCCAAGTTCCTGTTTGCCATAGGAATTCTTTAGCCGCGTTTCTAGTGCTTTCAAACTCGCTTGCAGCGCTTTGATTTGATCTGTCAACTCGTCTTGTTTTTGCTGGCTCTGGCTCTCCAATTCTCGATAAGCTCGATTCTTACGGACATTCAAAATCGAGGACAACAGGAAGATAATTAACGCGCCCACTAGAACTGAAATTAAAATCAATAACACTAACGGTACCCGAATGGATGCAAAGCCAAAGTTCACATCAACCGATTCAAAATTAATTAACGCAAAAAGAGCAATTATGATAATTAAAATGATGCTCACAATTGTTGTGATTTGTTTTTTCATTGTAACTCCCCCATTCACATTGTTAATCTTTGATAAACGGAATATCCACCACATCAAAATCTTTGACAACTTTGGTATTTGGGAAGATCGTTTGGGCTTGTTTCTCTAGTTCATGAGCCATCTTTCCAGTATAACGAGCTGAGATGTGATTCAATAATAGCATCTTAGCATGTGCCTGCTTAGCAATTTGGGCGGCCTGAGTATTGGTGGAATGATAATAACTTTTGGCAAGCTTATTCTCACCCTTGCCAAAGGTACTTTCATGAACCAATGCATTGGCGTTTTGAGCTAACCTTTCAGCATTGGCCGTTTTCCTGGTGTCACCAATAATGGTCACAATGCGGCCAGGTTGTGCGCGCCCAATCATTTCTTTGCCGTCAAACGTGCGGCCGTCGTCAAGGGTCACAACTTCACCCTTTTTGAGCCGACCATACACGGGCCCCGACGGAATTCCCAATGCTGATAGCTTGTCCACCATCAATTCACCCGGATGATCATGTTCAACTACGCGATAACCAAAGCTGGTAATTCGATGTTCCAGGGGTGCTGCGTACACGGAGAACTTGTTATCTTCAAAAATAAGCCCATCGGTATCTTTAGGCAATTCATGGAAAGTAATATGATACGCCAGGCGACTTTCTGAAATTCGCAGGCTCACATTCACGTACTCCTTAATCCCCTTGGGTCCATAAATGTCCAAGGGCCCATTTCCGCCCTGAAATGATCGACTACTTAAAAAACCTGGCAATCCAAAAATATGGTCACCATGTAGATGAGTAATAAAAATTTTATCGACCTTTCGTGGCCGAATGGTCGAGCGAAGGATTTGATGCTGGGTCCCTTCACCGACGTCAAACAACCACACTGAGTTGATTTCATCTAATAATCTCAGCGCTAAACTTGAAACATTTCGAAACTTACCTGGAGATCCTGCTCCAGTACCTAAAAATTCAATCTGCATTATTTATCGTTTCCTTAATTTTTAAAATCGATTGGTTGAAGTGAGAGACAAGTCAGGTCGTGAATCCCCAAAGACCATCTTTCAAAGCGAAAATCAAAACTTCTCCCAATGGCAGCCTGCACGCCAATTATGACCTGCTCGAACCCGCTCACTCTTTAAAATCACTTTTCAATTGTATCATAAATCGGGTAAAATACTAATCAGGAAGGCAGGAAGAAACCGTGAACTTAGATGAATTCTACCGTGCCAGCAGCACGCTCAACCCCAAGCTGATTCTTTTAATCGCCAAGGGGCAACATTACGAACCAATCAAACAATTAACAATTGACAAGAATTCCTTATTACTTGACACAAATGACCCATCTCACCTAGGATTTGCTACAATAACATTAGATCAATTTATCACGAGAACGAGCCATTTGGATTCAAAAATGGATTTAAGAACGTTAGATAACCATCAATTGGTATTTGGGTTTAGAATTGTCAACAAATCAATTGTTTTCTATTAGAGGTATTGAATATGAAAAAACAGCGATTTATTCTAATTTTATCTGCAGTCTTAGCCGTTGGTCTTGCTGGCTGCAGCAGTCAGAATCATAAAAATCAATCAAATCAAAAGGCTGCATTGAGTGCCAATATGCAAAATAGCAGTTCAACTGCTTCTTCAACCAAAAAAGCCCATGCAACTAAAAGTCTCAGTGATTATCAGTACAAGGTGCCTAAAAAAGTCGCTGATAGCAAAAATTACGTTAAAGACGGTAACTTAACCAGTCCCAGTCAGTTTTCCTACGATCGTTTTGGAACCGAACAAACGTTGACCAAGATTGCAACAAATGCCGCTGTGCTCTCGGCAGGCAATGTGAGTTATAAAGTCAATAAAGTGAGAGTCTTGAAGAATACGGCCAAAACCTCAGAAGCGAAAACGGCTGCTGAACAGGTATTAAACATCAGCAATATTCCTGACACTTACTTCACGTTTGTGCTCAATTACACGGTTACTAATAAACACAACACCACGATTGCCCTGAATGGGGTTCAATCAGTCAAAACAGACGCCGGTCAAACCATGACAACTGCTGATCAATTGTCAGATTCTTCGGCTGGTAACAAAATTCCAGCCAATGAGTCTGCAACCTTCGTCATGAACGGCTACCTGTATGACTATCAATCAAAGCCGGCCAAGAAACTGTTTATTAATTTTGGCTCACTATTTGATACACATGGTAAAAAGATTTCAGATAGTCCAAATCGCAAGCTCATTGTCAAACTGGATTAGTTCAATAACTTTGGCTTTAAATAAGGTGACTGACTGCAGCTGATTAAATCTTGGGAGTCAATCCTTTTTAGTTGTTGAGATCTAATTGGCTTTTAGTCTAATGGGAATCCTTTTGACATTCATCGGTCATTTTCACCTTACCAACCAAAAATGAGGTTGGAACGCTACATCATTGCTCCTCACTTGTTAGAATTTTCAATCCTAATATCGATCAATCGTGTTTCCTATAATCGTTTCCAAAATATAAGCCAATCCTTCAAACATTCAAAGCCTGAATGTCTGGATGATTGGCTTATTCTGAAACTGATGGGATTATTTCCCACTCTGCTATTTAATACTCAAATGTTGACTCATTTCCTGAGCAACTAATCTCGTATAGTGAACATTTCCGCGCGGATTTGGATGGACATTATCGCTCCAGAACCAATCATTGCGGTTATAACTATACTTATGCCAGTTAATCACGTAGAAATTGGCATACTTCTTGGAAGCTCCTTGGATCGTCCGGTTCACTTCTGTTTCCCAATTTCTGGTTGGCACGTGACAATTGACCCAGAAGATCTTGTGACCTTTACCAATCGCCTTCACGACACTATCAATTTGGGCTGGTGTCATTGGCGAATTGGTCCCCAAGTTTACCAATACATTCGGTGCTAACTCGCCTTTCTTCTTAAGGGCCTTCAAAACATCCCCAGCCTGCCAAATCTGGCGACCAACTGCCGCCGAAACGTAAGCTTGATGGAATACTGTCTGCAAGTCCTTACTGTTATCAGCCATGATTGAATCACCAATTGCAGTGAGCGGTTGTTGATGAACGGTTAAATACTCCCGTTTTGTTAACCCATATTTCTTAGCAGTTCGATACTGAGTTGGCGTTAACTTTTTCTTGAGAAGCTTCTTCATTCGTTTCTTATTATCAGCAACTTTCTTGGCCTGCTTCTGTTTTGCCAAGGCTTTTTTATTATGGACACTTGCGCTGCTCTGATTTTGCAGAATATTTTCTTGCAAGACATTCTTGGCATCTTTAGTCGGCGCAATTGCACTCCCATAGACTGAGATGCCAATCAGGATAAGGGCTGGAATCAGCCATAATCGTTTCAACCCATAAGTAGAATCTCGCTGGAAAAATTCATAAATCGATCTGCCCAAATTCCGATAACGGTAATGACGCAGTGGCGCTTCAATGTAACGGTACGACAATTCACTGATAATCATGATTAAAACAATCTCAATGGTCGCATGCATCAAAGGATGGGCCGCGATGTCGTTAACCCGCATTTCGTAAAAAATCATTACTGGAAATTGATAAAGATAAATGCCATAGCTTCTAGTCCCAATCCATGAAAATACCGGATTAGTCAGCCAACGGTTAACGTCTGACCCCGGATGGGCACAGGCAGCTATCAAAGCCGTTGAGGCAATTGCCATCAGGAACATTCCACCGCGATAGGTGAACGTATTCTGGCCAGCCAACTCAAAATACAGGTAAACCATTACTGTAAACGCAACGATCCCGATGATGTTCAGCGTCCAACGCGATCGCGAATTGACGTTCTTTCGTAAGTGAGTCGACGGCCAAACAACAGCGAGCATGGCACCAAAAATAATTGTGAACATCCGGGTGTCAGTTCCGTAATAGACCCGATTTAAAGTATTGGGCCCAGTGTAGAGAACCCCCATTAGTACAGCCGAAAAAACAGCAAAGCCAAATAAGACCCACGCAATCGTTCGGCGTTTTCTGATAATGAGCACCAACGCAATTAATATGAGCGGCCAAATCAAATAATATTGACCCTCGATTGATAGTGACCATAAGTGGGTAAATGGTGATTCACCATTAAACCTGTCAAAATAGCTTTGTCCATGACCAACTTCCCACCAGTTATATAAATAAAGCATGTTGGTTGTAATAATTGAACGTAAATTAGTTAGTAATGACCGTTGAAAAAGAGTTATGTATGTGCCGGTTCCCACCAGCATAAATACAAGCGCGGGGTACAAACGTTTTAGACGCCTTGCATAAAATCCCCAAAAATCAATCCTGCCATTCTGTTCCCATTCTTGGAGCAACAAGTCCGTGATTAAATACCCAGAGACAACAAAAAAGATTGGCACCCCTAGATAACCACCTTGCATCTTGTATGGCAAGAGATGGTAAATGATAACTCCCACAACGGCTAATGCCCGGATTCCATCAAATCCGGAAATGTAGCGGCTGTTTTTAAGCCTTTTTCCCTTTTTTTGTGTTTGCGCTTGTTGCATCGAAATCTTCCCTGTCTTGTCTTTGATTAAATGATTATTCAACGTAGGTAAACGAGAAGCCTAGAATGCTAACGGTGTCGCCATCTTTAGCCCCAGCTTTTCGCAATGCATCATCAATTCCCATACCGTGCATCTGACGGGCAAATCTCAACATGCTTTGGTCATGAGCGGTATCTGTCATCTTAAACAGCTTCTCAATTTTATCACCGCTGATGACCCATGATTCGGATTCTTTATCATAAGAAATATTAAAGTCACTGGATTGATCGGCTTTGTAATCATATTCCTTAGTAGCATCAACTGGTTGATCCAAGTCTGCAGCATTCGACTGATCCAATAAATCAGCAGTCTTCCTGATTAGCTCAGTCAATCCGGTATGGGTAACCGAAGAAATTGGTAACACCTCGGGAATCTGATCATGATCAGACGAGCTTTCCGCCAACTTTTGCTTAAAATCAACCAAATTCTCTTGAGAATCAGGCAAATCCATCTTGGTTGCGACGACAATCTGCGGTCGTTTTAAAATCTTAGGATCATACTGGGTCAACTCTTTGTTAATCGCAACAAAATCCTCATAGGGATCTCTGCCTTCGACACCAGACATATCAACCAAATGAAGGATTACCCGCGTCCGCTCAACATGGCGGAGAAATTGGAAACCAAGGCCAACGCCATTTGAAGCCCCTTCGACTAGTCCAGGCAAATCGGCAACCGCAAAGTCCCGTCCATCATCTAAACGAACCATCCCCAAATTAGGCACCAAGGTTGTGAAATGATAGCCGGCAATCTTGGGCTTGGCAGAGGTAATCACTGACAATAACGTTGACTTCCCTGCCGATGGAAAACCAACCAAACCAACATCAGCAAGAACTTTTAGTTCAAGCTGCAGTGGAACCTCTTCACCTGGTTCACCATTCTCAGCGATTTCAGGGGCTGGATTAGTTGGGCTGGCGAAATGAATATTCCCGCGCCCACCACGACCAGCTTTAGCAACGATGAGTTCTTGACCGGGCTTAGTCAAATCACCAATGACTTGTCCAGTTTCCGCGTTAGTGACAGTTGTCCCCTCTGGAACTGGAATCACTAAATCATCGGCACTTCGACCAGTCATCGATTTATTGGCACCACCGCCGCCATTCTTAGCCTTAAACTTTCGGTGGTACCGGAAGTCCATCAGGGTGTTCATTCCTGAATCCACTTTAAAAACAACGTTTCCGCCACGGCCACCATCACCGCCGGCTGGACCGCCATTTGGAACATACTTTTCACGTCGGAAGGCGACCATCCCATTGCCACCGTTTCCGGCCTTAACATCTACTTTAACTTGATCAACAAACATGTTTTCACCACTTAATTTAACCTTTACAATTCGAATTACCATTTAGATACTTATGCAGTATACCGACTTTAACGTGCTAGGTCAAAGGTATCTGGAAAACTGAATCAATTATTATTAATTAATGCGTTAATTTTTTATCTTGGTAATTAGTGACTTTGCGTTCTTCCTCAATTTTACTCAATGAAAACTTGATAGTTTGCGCTGTGGTTTCTGATATTCCCAACGACCGAATATCATCAAGTGATGCCGCAGAAATTCGTTTGAGCGATCCAAATTTTCGTAGAAGCTTGTTGCGTGTCTTTGGCCCGACACCAGCAATTGCATCCAATCGAGAACTCAGTGAATTCTTGGTATGCACTTTTCGATGGTAAGTAATCGCAAACCTGTGAACTTCATCTTGGATTCGTTGAAGCAAGTAGAACCCCTGACTCTTTGGATCCAACTTCAATGGGGTATCAGCATCACCGAACAGTAAATCTGCCGTTTGGTGATGCTCATTCTTAACCATTCCGCCAACGGGAATGTGCAGATCCAGCTCATTGACCAGCACATCTTTGACCGCATTCATCTGAATGGTTCCGCCATCCATCAAAATAAGGTCAGGCATCTCGGCGTGTTCTTTCAATAATCTTGAATATCGACGCCGAATAACTTCTTTCGTGCTGGCCGCTTCGTCAGCATGATCCACTGTTTTTAGTTTATATTTCCGATACAGATTCTTATTTGGTTGACCATCCACAAAAACGACCATTGCAGAAACCAGATCTGCTCCTTGAATATGGGAATGATCAAACGCCTCAATCTTGTGACCAGGTGCGATTCCCATGGCATCGGT
Source organism: Lentilactobacillus dabitei (assembly GCF_019061365.1). Taxonomy (GTDB): domain Bacteria; phylum Bacillota; class Bacilli; order Lactobacillales; family Lactobacillaceae; genus Lentilactobacillus; species Lentilactobacillus dabitei. Next base: position 8,619 of record NZ_JAHPPD010000058.1, on the reverse strand, counting down.
GAGTTCCTTCATAGCACCAGTGGTCTTACTCTCATCCAGCTCTAACAAGCGGAACTTCTCCTCTAAGACCAACTGGGCATTCTTCCCCGCCATCTCAAGCAAATCGCGTTTCTGGCCTCGCTGTGGCGTCCTGACTGGCACATCTTCGACAACGTGACTAATCACATCAGCTGGCAATGATTTAGGCACCAGAATCTCCTTGGGCAGAATTTGATTCTTCTGTTTGTAAAATTGAGAAATAAAACTAACCATTTCCTCTTCAGGATCATCAATAATTGGAAACAATCGTTTTTCTCGTTTCATCAATCGAGACTGACGAATGAAGAATACCTGAATCGACAACCACCCCTTGTCCATATAGTAATTGAAGATATCGCGGGGCGTATTGTCGTTTGAAATGATCTTTTGTTTCTCAACCGTGATTTCAATGTATTTAATCAAGTCGCGAATTTCAGCAGCCCGCTCGTACTCCATGTTATCAGCCGCTTTCTCCATCCTTGCGGTTAACATTTGTTTTGCATGCGCAACGTTACCATTCAAAAACGACTTGATCCGTTTAATTTGCTTGGCATATTTCTCTTCAGGGACAACTTTAAAACAAGCACCCAAACATTGCCCCATATGATAGTAGAGACAGGGACGATTTTGAAAGCCATTACATCTTCGCAATGGGTAAACCTTCTGCAAAAAATTAACCGTCTCTTCAGCTGCATATACATTGGGATATGGGCCAAAATAATAGCCGCCGTCCTTGAGCAAGGAGTTGACAATTTTAATTTGCGGATCGCGTTCATTGGTAATCTTAATGTAGGGGTACCCATTATTCCCCTGTTTTAATTTAATGTTGAAGTACGGCCGATGCTTCTGAATCAAGGTGATTTCAAGCAAAAATGCCTCTTTGTCACTCGAAACAATAATATATTCAAAGTCAGCGATTTCTGACACTAACCGGGCAGTTTTCCCTTCATGGCTGCTCTTAAAATACGAGCGAACCCGGTTCTTGAGGTTTTTGGCTTTGCCGACATAAATAATCTTGCCATTAATGTCCTTCATCAGATAACATCCCGGCAAGTCCGGCAACAGTGACAATTTATGTTCCAAATATTCACTCGCCACAAAGTTCACCCCTTTCAAAATATTCACCCTAAAATTATAACTCGAATATATGTTCTGTTCAATGAAAGCAGCTTTTTGATGAAAATAGTTGTATATGACAATGATTGATTAAAGGGCACCGCCGCCACTTGGTTAAAGTTGTTCCGCTAAGCTGTCGCTTAATATATAACAGCTTCCACGTGAAAATCTAAAACCATGATTTTCCTTGCTTGTTACATAGTGGAAACGTGCTCAAAAGCAACTGACGCTAACTGTCTAAGAGGCCCTCAACTAAAAGCAAAACCATGCTTTCGTTCCCTACCACATTGTTGAAACGTGCCTCGACCAGCTGTCGCTTAATATATAAGAGCTTCAACCTGGAAATCTAAAACCATGATTTCCAGGTTCCCTGCTACATAGTTGAAACGTGCTCAAAGCAACTGACGCTAACTGTCTAAGAGCCCTTCACCTAAAAGCAAAAACCATGCTTTTAGGTGAAGGGCTCTTAGACAACCGCGTCAAACCGTTGCTTTTCGCACTCTACACATTTTGAATAATCTTTCCTATAAAATCCTTTGCCCGTTCATTCTGTGGGTTATCAAACAATTCTTCAGGCTTACCTTTTTCCAAGATGTAGCCATCCGCCATGAACCAAACTTCATCGGCTACTTCCTTGGCGAATCCCATTTCGTGGGTTACGACAACCATCGTCATCCCTTCGTTAGCCAGCTTTTGCATGACTTCCAATACTTCACCGACCATTTCCGGGTCCAATGCACTGGTTGGCTCATCAAATAACATGACTTCTGGGTTCATTGCCAAAGCCCTGGCAATTGCCACCCTTTGTTGTTGACCACCTGACAGGCTGCTTGGATAGACATGAGCTTTCTCTTCCAAACCAACTAGTCCCAATAAATGCATAGCCGTTTTCTCAGCTTCTTCATCTGATAGATGCTTCACTCGAACTGGGGCTAACTTCAAGTTTTCTAAAACCGTCATATTCGGAAATAAGTTGAAGCTTTGGAACACCATGCCCATCCGTTCACGGAGGTTAACCAGATGCTTATCATCAACGTGAGTTAAATCAGTGCCTTCAAAATTAACCTCACCGCTTGTCGGCTTTTCAAGCAAGTTCAAGCAGCGCAAGAATGTGCTTTTACCAGCCCCGGAAGGACCAATCACACAAATTACCTGTCCGGATTTAACGGTGCCGTCGATGTCTTTTAGCACATCCGTTTGTCCAAATTTTTTGCTAAGATGGTTTACCTCAAGAATTTTTTTATCCTGCATGTTTCATCTTCCCTTCGTAATGGTTCAGCAATCTCGTCAACGCAAACGTCATGATGAAGTATAAGACCATCGCAACGAAAATCGGGATTACGCCTCGATACGTATCAGCACGGACGATATTCAACTGGTAAATCAAATCGGTAACCCCAATGATAGAAACAATTGAACTTTCCTTGATCAATGAAATAAATTCGTTGCCAAGTGCTGGCCAGATATTCTTAAACGCTTGCGGCAAAATAACAAACCGCATCATATCGCTCTTAGAGAGCCCTAAGCTTTCAGCAGCTTCCGTTTGGCCCTTGGCAACTGAATTAATACCCCCACGGATAATTTCAGCAACGTACGCCCCACTATTCAGTGAAACGGCAATCATCCCTGAAATGAGCGCTGGAATATTGACAACCACCCCAATTCCAAAGTAAACGAACATGACTTGAACCATCAAAGGCGTTCCTCGGATAAATTCGGTGTAACTAATTGCCAAGCCGCGAATCCACTTTTGCTTGCTGAAACGCATGAGTGCTAAGATAACCCCGATCAAAACTCCGAAGAATGTGGCAACAATCGAAATCAGGATTGTGAACTCAACCCCTTTGGCAAAGTAAGTCCAATAATGCCACATTGACGTATTAACTGTGTTAACCTTCATGTACTTACCAGCACTAGCAAGGTATTGATCGGTCAAATGCTGCTGCTTAATCTGATCGACACTCTTATTAACTGCGTTGACCAAGCTGTTGGAACCTTTCTTAAAAGCAATGGCGGCTCCAACTTCGTTTTTATTCAAATGATAACCAGAAGGAATCATCTTCAAGCTTGGGTCATTCTTAACGTAAGCTTCAGCACTTGGCTTTTCAATTCCTAATGCATCAATTTTGTGGGTCTTTAATGCTAAAACCAAATCAGTTGATTTATCCATCCCTTTAACGGTTGAATTAGGGATTTTCTTTTTCGCTAATCCATACTGTAAAGTTCCGGTTTGCGCACCAATTGTCGCCCCTTTTAAATTCTTAACACTCTTATATTTGTTAACATCACTTGAATTGATCAAGAAGCTTTGACCACCTGAGTAATAAATTTTGGAGAAGTCAACACTTTGGCGCCGGGTCGCCGTTGGATTAATGCCGCCAATTGCCATATCGGCCTTACCCGTTTGAATGGCAACCAGCAAAGAATCGAAATTCATACTTTTGATCACCAATTTAACGTGGAGATCTTTGGCAACCTTCTTCGCCACATCAATATCCATCCCGACAATTCGACTCTTACCACCTTTATTCACTTGAAACTCATAAGGTGGGTAATCCGGACTGGTAACCATAATCAGCTCGCCTCGCTGCTTAACCCGTTGCAACGAGTTATCCGCTGCTGATGCACTGCTTGCTTGCCATGCAGTAAAAGTAAACAACGCAGTGATCATCATAATGACTTGAATAATTGCCTTAACGCTCTTCTTCATTAATTTTCCTTCTCTCAAAAAGTGAGCAGAGCAAAGTGCATAGGGATCGGAGCGTAGGCCTCCTTGAGCGGAAATTCCCGAGTTTGGAATTTTTGATCGAGGTGCTTAAGTGTAGATCCCTGCTTTGCGCCGCTGTCCTAATTTATAATAACAACAAGGTTACACCAATTTCTTTGTTTATGCAATATAAAATTGAAATTAGTCATTTTTATACATATCTCATTCAAAATGATCAAGGATGTCCAATTTGCAGTTGGAACGCATGACATTGCCTGGAAATTTTGCTATTATAATGTGGTAACAGGAATAAGGAGATGAACTCAATGTCACTTAAAGTCAATCGACAAAACGACTTAGACGCAATGTTCGGTAAGTTCGCTGAAATGGATCCAAACGATAATAAACGTGACAAGTTCTTAGGCCATGACAAAAAGGATAAGGACAAGAAAAAGAAAAATGAAAAACGACCAGATAAGAAGTAATCTGGTCGCTTAAAGATGATGCGATGTATCCCATGCCGAAATGGTGTGGGCTTTTTTGTGTCTAAAAAAGCCGGAAACTATTCACAACTGTTTCCGGCCATTCGCGCTAATGATTCTGATTAAATTCCCAATATCTACGCAGTCCTGTCTCCAAATCAAACTTTGGTTCAAATCCCAAACCCTGTAACTTGCTGATATCTGCTTCTGACCGTTTAATATCACCTAAGCGTTGTTCAGCAAATTCAATTTTTAGTTTATCGCCCGAAATTTTCTCAAAAATCCGAATGGTTTCTATTAATGAAACAGAACGACCCGTTGCCACGTTGTACACTTGACCATTTGAGTCTGGGGTATCGGCAATTAGTTGTAATGCCGAAACAACATCGCCTACATAGACAAAATCTCGTGACTGGGTCCCATCCCCAAATAGCGTAAATAGCTGACCGTCTTGCAACCGCTGAGTAATCAACGACAATACGCCTGAGTATGGCGAACTAGGATTTTGCCTGGGCCCATACACGTTAAAGAACCTCGTGGCTGCCGTGTTTAGTCCGTACAATCTGCCATAATCAATCACAAACCGCTCAGAAGCGAATTTGTCAATGGCGTATGGTGATAACGGCACAATTCGTGAGTGCTCACTTTTGGGTTGCTCTGGATCATCGCCATAAACCGCCGCGGAAGATGTGAAGATAACCTTTTTGGGTCGTAATTGATTTCTCCTCAAGGTCTCCATAATCCATAAATTGGCATCTTGATTAATTTGGTGAGTCACTTCAGGTCGTTCAATTGTATCAGCAACACTGGCAACAGCGGCTAAAAGATAAATATAATCAAATTGATGTTTCATCAATAATTCATCCATGAACTTCCGGTCGATAATCGACTTTTGATCGAAGGTCAGCTGATCAGATTCAGGTAGGTTCGATAACCGTCCCATCGACAAATCATCGACCACGGTTACGGTATTACCCTTCTCAATCAAGTCACGCACTAAAGTTGAGCCAATAAATCCAGCTCCCCCGGTCACTAAAATATTATCAGCCAAACATTTCACACTTCTCTCTACTTGATGACTGCTTGTTGCCAGTCCTTGGCAACCTCGGCGTTGCTGAACTTCTCAGCGGTCTTCTTAGCATTCTCAGAATATTCAGCCATTCGATCGTGGTCTCGCAGTAAAGCGACAATTCCTTCGGCCATTTCTTTAGTTTCTCCATCTTTGAATAGGAGCCCATTCCAACCATCCCGGATGATTTCACTTGGCCCATAGGCAATATTAAAGGCAACCAGTGGTAAACCGTAGCTGGCAGCTTCTGTCAAAGCCAAAGGCTCAATATCAACCGGAGTTGGGGTGATAAATAGCTTAGAGGCGGAATAAGCGTCGGCCAAATCAATCTGGTAACCTTTAAATTCAACCACGTCATCAATCCCAAGGTCTTTAGCCTTTTGCTTGGCATCCTTTTCAGCTGGCCCATAACCATAAACCAAAAATTTCATGTCACTTTCATGATTATGAATTTCTTTGAAGGTCTCAATCATTCGAATAATGCCTTTATCATTACCAAGCCGCCCAACGAAAATGATCTGGTTCTGCTTGTCGGTAGTGGGCTTTTGAACGCCGTCAACCGTTGCAGCTGGTAATGCTAATACAGGAATGTCCGCCCCAATTTTCTTCTTGATATGTTCGGTCACATCTTCCTGTTGCTCCTTAGTGGCCACGATGATTCCACTCAACTTTTCAATATTATTTTTATCGAATGCGTAGGTATAAATGTCATTCAGTTGTCCCAACGCCAGCGAATACTTCTGGTCAGTTTGGATCATTGGCATGAAGATGTACTCACGTGAACGACTATTGATATTCATCACCAGCTTGTATGTCGTCAACGGACGATCGGCGATGAAGGTATTTTGTCCGGGTGTCTCACTCTTATCAAGCTCATTCAAGAAAAATGCATAAAGCTCGTCAATGTTGCCGAAGAAATAATCCTGACCTTTGTAATTAACCAGCTTGATAAACGTCATGTCAGCTTGAGTTGTACCCTCACCACCATATGACGCCTCGATGACAACGTTGCCGTCGACATCCAAATATTCGTCACGAATGACTTTGCGATCAGCATCATAATACTTAACGGACGATTTAAATCCGCGCCAATCCCACATTTCTGCCTTGATAAAATTTTGATACTTATCAAAATATTCTCGGGTATCAAGTTGGCCAAACGTCCCACCCATAAAGATAACCCGGTTATTCAGTAGGTTGGCTCGATATACCTTACTAATGGAAGGATCTGGATCAATCTCGTAGGTTGGATTGATATGAGCATCCTTAATCAAGGCCTTTTTTGTTTCGCGATTAACGGCCCCTTGAAAGAAGTCAAACATGTTGATGACATCATCGGACTTCAACCCAAACTTTTCCATTATCCGATGCAGTTGAGGAGCATATTCACGAGTCACTAATTTGGCCGGAACCCCCATGCTCTTAAACAAACTAAGCCGTTTAAATTCAGCGTGTTCAATTCCCGAGTTCATTGGGTATAAATATTCGTTTACAAAGTAATACATTGCTTATTGGCCCTCCTTAACTGTTTCAAAGTATTTCTGAGCATCTGTATCCATAATCAACCATTGTTTCCAGACATTATCCTCAGAATACTTATGACGGGATTCGTAAGCTTGGTCGCTAAATTGTTCACGCAACTGATCATTACTCATTAACTTAATAATTGCCTCGGCCATTGCATCGATGTCGCCAGGCTTAACGAGTAGCCCGTCCTTGCCATCATTAATGATGTCTCGAGGACCATAATTAATATCATAGGAAACAAGTGGTACCCCGTGCGACTGGGCTTCAATTAACGATAATGGCAAACCTTCAGCTGTACTGGTTAGAATTGAAAGCTGAGCATTGTCATATACGGCACTAATATTTTGAGTGTAGCCTTTGAACGAAACAACTTTCTTTAAATTGAGATCATTAACCAACTTTTTGGCATTATCCCCAGACTTGTCATTTGCATAGCCATAAATATCCAGGGTTACTCCCGGCACTTTTTTGACCACTTGAGCCACTGCTTTGATAGCATGGTCAATTCGCTTTTCATGTGAAAGCCGCGCAATCATAACAATTTTGCCTTTTTCTCGCTTGCTAAAATCTTGTTTTGGCTTGCGCATCAATTCATCTGGAACAACACCAACAGGAATGACATACGTCCTCGGCTTGTCACCGAAGCACCGCTCAACATTGTGAGCTTGAGTAGCAGTCGGCGCAATCATCCCTTGCCACTTAGTGAAATTATTTAAAGCATACTCATAGTTATAGTTGAGACCAGAGTGTTGAGTTTCCACGGGATCGTTCGTATGGTTACTGTGAAGCTGCATCGTCTTGAACGCTCTCTCATGCATCTGTAAAATCGGCCAGGATAATTCCAAGCTGGCATCACTTACAAAGATGTCATTCACACCATGCTCATGATCTCGCTTAACTAACTCGTCCAAGAAGAACCGAACCATGTTTTTGAAGCCGTCAAATTCCCAGTCATTACCATTAAATCCTTGAATCCGGTAAAGGCTGTTATCAATTGCATCATACTGCTTACCAAAATGGAAGGTTTCGTAAAACATACAACCTTTATCGTTAAATACTCGTTCAGCACGAACTTTTCCTTGGCGATCATATAATTGTTGCAAAGATCGATAACCCCGAGGATCCCACCAGTCAACTTCAATCACCCGTTTAAGCGAGTCATAATAAGTCACCGCATCAATATTATTGGAGTTATCGGTTCGCATACTAATTTGCATTAGTCGCTGTTTGTCACGATAAACGTCATAATGACCATTATCAGTTTTTTGGACATCAAAATTATCTGGTAGGCCCAAATCTTTGATACCAAAATCCTTGGATTCAACATTTTCTGTTCCTCCAAAGAAATCAAACATATTAATGGCGTGCTTATTATCAACTCCAGCATGTCGTAAAGCTGGAACCACTGAACGGTCAAAATTAGTAGTTAAGATTTTGACCGGCATACCATGTTTTTTGAAAAGATCGAATCGCTTCATTTGGGCGTGACCAACTCCTGATTGTTGCATGGTAACCGTCGTATTAATGAAATAGTACATAAATTTATTTCCCTCCATTATTTTAAATTATGTATGAAAACAGACGAGACTGAGGTGTACCCCAAAAGTTAAAGTAAATATTTGGATGTAAGCTGATTCCTGAGACAACTTTTAAGAGAGCGTATAATGAATAAATCGTCTCTCAAAAGGAAGGAATTTTTA
>NZ_JAHPPD010000057.1 GCF_019061365.1 Lentilactobacillus dabitei | reverse complement strand
TTATTCTAACGAGAAACAAAAAATCTGTCATCAGTAATAGATAAAATCTATTACCAACAACAGATATTGTAGAACCGATTTTGGAATGCGCTGCCGCTTTTGCTTAAATTATGGGAGCAGCCTTTTGTCGCAAGTTTTATCAATATGAAATGGTGAGCTTGAGTTGCATTTATAAATAATTTGCCGATTAATGTCCCAACCTCTTTGCTTTGTGGGGGGGAGTTGGTTAATGTCGACTGTTTTTAAATTGTCGATGAGAAATATTGTCGTTGACAAATAATAGCGTTAGGGTTAAATTTAACGTCATAGTTAGTTACTCATATAATTAACCAGCTAACAAATTGATTTGAAAGAATTTGGAGGATTAGTCATGAATTTAACCGCCACTAGAAGAAGAGGTCTAACCAATTTTGACATTAAAGTACTTGGGATTACGTTAATGTTTATTGACCATTTTCATGAAATGTTTGCAGCGGCCGGGGCCCCGAACTGGCTTGATTGGTTTGGCCGACCCGTTGCGACCATCTTTATGTTTTTAAGCGTTGAAGGATTTACCCACACTCATGATCAGCGACGCTACCTGTCACGATTATTGATCGGCTTTTGGGTAATGGGAATTGGTAACTTGGTTGTCCAGCATTTCTTCAGTATGGGAAATTTCGGCCTGATGAACAATATTTTTAGTGACTTGTTCATCGGTGTTTTAACCATGTACGGTCTTCAAACCATTGCCGACGGTCACCGGGATCATCGGTTGGGGAACATCCTATTAGGAATTGGTATTATTATATTGCCGCTGCTGTTTGCCGGTATCTTAATCGGATTCATTGGCACAGGCAATCCAAGCATTTTCTATAAAGCAATCGTCATTGCAATTCCAACCCCAATCACAGCTGAGAACTCATTCTTTTTGTATCTTGGTCCAGTGATGTATCTGTTGCGAAACAAACGCAGCTGGCAGATGCTGGCACTTGCAGCCTTTGCCTTCCTGTCAACCGGATTTAATTTCAGCTCGTTGCTATCAGAAAACACGCAGTGGATGATGGCTTTTGCGATTATTCCTTTAGTGATGTATAACGGCAAATTGGGTCGAAGTATGAAGGGCTTCTTCTATGCATTTTATCCGATTCATATTTGGCTACTATATATCATCGCTTCATTGCTTGGTGTGAGAGCCTAATAGGCAATTTGTTTGCTTGTGAATTCCGTCCGGGTTACGATTACTTATGAAACGTAATCGACCAGAGATTTAGGACAGCTCCTCCAAGCAGTAACCTGCACGTAAGCACCTCAATCAAAAATTCTAAAAACCAGAATTTCTGATTGGGGAGACTTACGCTTCGGTTACTAACCGCTTGGATCCGCTCACTTATAAATGGAGGGACATTTATGGCAAATCAATATGATTATGATGTTTTGTATATTGGCAGCGGTCACGGAACCTTTGATGGCGCTATTCCACTCGCAAGTACAGGTAAAAAGGTCGGGGTAATTGAGACCGATTTAATTGGGGGAACTTGTCCAAATCGGGGTTGTAACGCCAAAATCACGTTGGATGCCCCTGTTCAATTAGCTCGGTTAACTGAGCGACTGGACGGCATTGTTTCTGGTGGCATTTCGATTAATTGGGAACAAAATGAACAGCACATGCATGAGGTGATTGATGAATTGCCGACCATGATTGCTGGATTAATGAAGTCGGTCAATATTGATATCATTAAGGGCTATGGCGTCTTGGCTGATAATCATACGGTGATGGTTGACGGGGCACCGAAAACTGCCGATAAGATTGTGATTTCAACCGGTCAGCATCCCCACCGTTTGGAAGTGCCAGGAAACGATCTGGTGCATGACAGCGAAGAGTTCATGAACTTAAAGCGGCTGCCCCGGCAAATTGTGATTATCGGTGCCGGCTATATTAGTTTGGAATTTGCCACAATTGCTAACGCTGCTGGCGCTCAAGTCACAGTCATGACTCATGGCGACCGGGTGCTGCGAAAGTTCTATCAGCCTTATGTTGATCAAGTGGTGGCTGACCTGAAGTCTCGTGGGGTCCAGTTTATTTATGATGCTAAGGTGACCGAAGTTGAAAAAGCCGCCGATAATTTCGTTGTTCATTACAATGATGATCAACAAGTTACTGCCAGCTGGGTGCTTGATGCAACCGGCCGCAACCCTAATGTCGATGGTCTTGGCTTAAACAGGCTCGGGATTAAGTATAATCGGAATGGTATTTCCGTGAACGATCATCTGCAAACCAGTGTTGATAATATTTATGCGTCTGGGGATGTGATCGATAAAGATCAACCTAAGTTAACGCCCACCGCCATTTTTGAGTCAACCTACCTGATGCATCAGTTCGCTGGGGATAGCGATGCACCGATTAACTATCCGGCGATTCCTTCAGTTGTCTTCACCTCACCAAGAATTGCCAAAGTCGGGGTAACCCCGGAAGCCGCCAAGAACAGTGATAATTTCGATATTCAAACCAATCATTTGCCAGATGATTGGTACCGGAAAGTCACTAAGGAAAAAATCGGTGATAACACCTTAATTTATAATCAGCAGCATCAATTAGTCGGAGCAACCGAAATCAGCGATCAAGCAGAAAATGCAATTAACACTTTGCTGCCGGCAATTGAGTTCAAATTCAGCGCTGATCAACTTGCTCGTCTGATCACGTTGTTTCCATCAATTGCAGCCGATGCGCTCGGACAATTGTCATGAAGAACAGTTAGCAACCAGTTTATTGGTGGCTGAATGGCTGCTTAATTTAATCCATTTCGTCAGTGCTACTGAGATCAAAGTAAAATAACTTTAAAATTAAAAAAGTGGACCAAGAATCAACAATGGAAGTTTCAGCTTCTGATTGTCGGTTTTTGGCCCACTTTTTTTGACTTTAAATAATGAGATCTTCGGGCTCTTGATTACCAGAGATACTCAACGGGGTTCTTAATATATTGATTGTAAACATCGCGGACGATCTGCATTTGTTCATCGCTAAGCGCAGGAAGGTCAGCTGCAGTCGTGTTACGATCAATTTGGGTCGGGTTGCTGGCACCGGGGATGACAGCAGAAACGGCATCGTACATTAGAATGAAGCGAAGGGCGGTTGCAGCCAGGTTGTCGGTGCCTAAGCGTTCCTTTAACTCGTTGGCGGCTTTCACACCAGTCAGGTAATCGACACCGGAGAAGGTTTCACCCTTATCGAATTGTTCACCGTTTCGATTGGTTGTGCGGTGATCTTCCGGAGCAAATTTGGTATCTGCCGTGAATTTGCCGGTCAATAGGCCACTTGCCAAGGGGACCCGGGCCAAAATGCCAATGTTATGCTGCTTGGCGAGATCGAAGAATAAATCGGCTGGCCGTAATCTGAACATATTGAAGATGATCTCAACGGCGGAAATGTCGTACGACATCGCTTTGATCCCTTCTTCAACCCGTTCGACGCTCACCCCGTAATTTTTGATTTTACCCGCTTTCTTGAGCTTATCCATTGTGAAGAAAGTTTCCGGCATGTAATAGGTCTGCATTGGCGGACAATGGAGTAACACCATATCCAATGCATCGACTCCCATGTTCGTTAAGGATTCCTCAACGTAGCGGGTGAGGTGTTCAGGATTGAAATGGTCAACGGTTAATGGCATTTCTTTGCGACCAATTTTAGTTGTGAAATGGACATCTGGGTGGGTTTGAACAAATTTGCCCACCGTCTTTTCGCTATTGCCATCCTGGTAGCCATCAGCAGTATCGAAGAAATTAACCCCGTGATCATAGGCTTCAGCAAGAGTCTCTTCAGCATCTTTGGGGTCAAATGGGGTGCCCCACTTACCACCGAGCTGCCAAGTTCCAAGCGAAACTTCACTGATTGAATAGCCAGTCTTTCCAAGTGTCCGGAATTTCATGATTGTTGCCTCCTAATTGTTGTTAACGTTACTTTAAGCTTAACATTTTTTGAGCTGAATAATTGTTTCTTGGCTGGATTCGATTTAAGAAGTAAAGTCAATCGAAATTAAAACGTTAAAGCATAAAATATGAACTATTTTTTGTAAAAAAGGGACAAAAATGGGGTAAAACACGAACAATGCGGTTGACAATTAAAATCGATGCCAGTATGATTTAGACACCAAATAAATTCGAAAAGGTGAGTGTTGAAATGGCAAACGTCGTCGGAGTGGCAATGGGATCGATATCTGATTGGCCAACAATGAAGCTGGCATGTGAACAACTTGAAAAGCTGGGGATTCCTTATAAAAAGCACGTTATCTCGGCTCATCGGATGCCAGACGAACTACAAGCGTTTGGTAAATCTGCCAGAAATAATGGTTTGAAAGTCATTATTGCCGGTGCTGGTGGGGCGGCCCATCTACCAGGCATGATTGCGGCAAACACGACATTACCCGTTATCGGGGTACCCATCAAAACACGAACATTAAATGGTATTGACTCCTTGCTTTCAATTGTCCAAATGCCATTTGGCGCACCAGTGGCGACTGTTAGCATTGGTGAATCTGGCGCTAAAAATTCAGCGTTACTCGCAGCTCAGATTTTAGCAACGACTGACAAAACAATTGAAAAGAAGTTGCTCGATTTGAAACATGAGCAGAAAGTGGAGGCCAAAAATAGTGAGCAGCAGTTCGATTAAAACAATCCTGCCGCCAGCCACAATCGGAATTGTTGGCGGTGGTCAATTAGGACAGATGATGGCGCTCATTGCCAAATCGATGGGCTATCACGTTGGCATTCTGGATCCAACGCCACAATCACCAGCGGGTCAGGTGGCGGATTTTCAAATCGTTGCTGAATATGCCGACGTCGATTCACTCATGAAGTTAGCCGAAAAGTCGGATGTATTGACCTATGAATTTGAGAACGTTGATGAAGCTTCCTTACTTAAAGCCAAAAAGGTGGCTGAACTTCCTCAAGGGGTCAATTTACTGCATATCACTGGCGAACGACTCAATGAAAAGAACTTCATCCGTGATTGTGGCCTGCCGGTGACGAAGTTTGCAGCGGTGAACGATAAACGCTCACTTGAGAAGGCAATTGATGAAGTTGGCTATCCCGCAATATTGAAAACAACCTCTGGCGGGTACGATGGCCACGGGCAAATGGACCTTAATAGCGCGGCTGATATCGATGGCGCTGCTGAATTATACGATAAGACGCAGTGCATTCTGGAAGCCCGCCAAAAGTTTATTGCTGAAGCCTCCGTCATGGTTACTCGCGACCTCAATGGGAAAGTGATCACCTTCCCATTGGTTGAAAATCGCCATAAGAATCACATCTTACACACAACCATTGCCCCAGGACAATTTTCGCAGACGGTTCATGACAAAGCACATCAATATGCAGAAATTATCGCCAATAAGCTGGATTTGTATGGGGTTTTGGGAATTGAACTATTTGTGATTGATGATCAAGATATCATGGTCAATGAATTAGCACCACGTCCACATAACTCCGGTCATTATACGATCGAAGCCTGCAACATCTCTCAATTTGAGGCACATATTAGAAGTATCTGCGGCTTGCCAATTCCGGCCGTTACTCAAACCAAGCCAGCGGTCATGCGCAACTTGCTGGGAACTGACCTAACGCTTGCCCGCAACTTACTCAAAGATCATCCAGAATGGCATTTCCACGACTACGGTAAAGCAGAAATTCGGCCACAACGGAAAATGGGCCACGTTACCGTGCTTGGTGACAATATTGATGACTTGCTTGAATCCACCGACATGTTAAAGGGAGAAAATTAAAATGACTGATATTAACAATATTGAGAAAAAAGACCTCTTGTACAAAGGAAAAGCCAAAGAAATGTTTACCACCAACGATCCTGACATCATGTGGGTTCATTACATGGATCAAGTAACGGCGTTTAATGGCAAGAAAAAAGTCCAAATGGCCGGTAAGGGTCAAACTAATTGTGAGATTTCTTCCTTAATCTTCACTGACCTGGCTAAACATGGCATTGAAAATCATTTCATCAAGCAGCTTGATTCCAACAATCAATTAGTCAAACGCGTTCAGATTATTCCGTTGGAAACCGTTGTCCGCAACTTTGCTTCAGGTAGTTTTGAGAAGCGATTTGCGGTTAAGCATTTGATGAAATTCGACAAACCGGTTACCGAATTCTATTACAAGAGCGATGAACTCGACGACCCATTCATTAATGATTTTGAAGTCGCGGCTTTGAAGATTGCCACCGAAGATCAAATGAACCAAATTCGGGCAATTGCCTTGAAAGTCAATGATCGGCTGAAAGAAATCTTTGGCAAGATGAACATTGACTTGGTTGATTTCAAAGTCGAAATTGGTATTGACGCCGATGGTCACTTAATTCTCGCCGACGAGATTTCCCCTGATAGTTGTCGTTTGGTTGATCGTGATACGAAGAAGTCGCTTGATAAGGATGTCTTCCGAAAGGGCTTGGGCGCACTAGTCCCAGTTTATAAAGAAATCCTTGGTCGCCTCGAAAAAGTGGAAGGTGTTAACTAATGGCGCTTGTAAAAGTTTATGTTAATTATAAAAAATCAATTTTGAACCCTGAAGCAGAGGCTGTTCACAAAGCCCTCCAACGATTAGGTTATGAGAACGTTGAAGCTGTCAAACTCGGCAAGTATTTTGAATTAACGGTTGCGGATGGCAAATCAAAAGCTGACCTAGATGCCGAAATTAATGAGATTTGTGATAAGCTGCTGGCTAACTACAATATGGAAAATTATCACTATGAAATTGAAGAAACGGAGGCTGCCCAATGAAATTTGCTGTCCTTGCATTTCCCGGATCAAATTGTGAGATGGATCTCTATAACGCAATTAAAGATATCATCAAAGAAGATGTTGAACTTGTTTCGTATAAGAATGATTCGTTAGCTGGGTTTGATGCTGTTCTGATTCCCGGAGGCTTCTCTTATGGTGACTATTTACGAAGTGGGGCAATTGCCCGCTTCTCACCAATCATTCCCGCTCTCCAAGAATTCGCCAAGAGTGGCAAACCAGTATTGGGAATTTGCAACGGATTTCAAATTTTGACTGAGGCAGGCGTGCTACCTGGCAGCTTGCAGAAAAATGTATCTGCCAAGTTCATTTGCAAAGATGAAACCTTGGTCGTCAATAATGATCACAGCATTTTCAGTTCTGAATATCAAAAGGGCCAATTGATTACGTTGCCAATTGCTCATGGTGATGGGAATTATTATGCAGATCAAGAAACATTGAAGGATTTAGTTGCCAATGACCAGATTGTTTTCAAATATACCAACAATCCAAATGGTAGTGTTGATAATATTGCTGGCATTGTTAACAAACAAGGCAATGTATTAGGGATGATGCCCCATCCAGAACGGGCCGTCGAAGATATCTTAGGTTCAAGTGACGGCAAGGGGGTCTTTCAGTCGATCGTCAAGCATATTAAGAGTCGAGGGGTTATCTATGAATAAAGTCGCGGAACAAACTCAAACTGAAGCAACACCGGAACAAATTAGGGATCACAAGTTGTACTTATCAATGGGTTTGACCGATCACGAATATGACTTGATCAAGGACGATGTTTTGCATCGATTGCCTAATTACACCGAAGTTGGGCTTTTCTCTGGTATGTGGAGCGAACATTGCTCTTATAAGAATTCCAAACCAGTCCTAAAAAAGTTCTTCACCAAAGGTAAACACGTTGTGAAGGGTCCTGGTGAGGGTGCCGGCATCATTGATATTGGTGACAATCAAGGCGTTGTTTTTAAAGCCGAAAGTCATAATCACCCTTCAGCAGTTGAGCCATTCCAAGGCGCAACGACTGGAATTGGGGGTATTTTACGGGATATCTTTTCGATGGGTGCTCGACCAATTGCCAATCTGGACAGCTTAAGATTCAGCGCTCCTAAGACTGACAGTGATAAGTATTTTATCCAGCAGATCGTTGCCGGCATTAGTGCTTATGGTAATTGTATTGGCGTACCAACGGTTGGTGGTGACACTGCCTTTGATGACGCCTATGAACACAATCCCTTAGTAAACGTAATGTGTGTGGGTCTGATGGATCTCGATAAAATCGAAGTTGGGGCCGCAGCCGGAGTTGGGAACAGTATTATCTACGTTGGCGCCAAAACCGGTCGGGATGGCATTAATGGGGCGTCATTTGCCTCATTCCAATTCGATTCAGAACACGAAAGCCAACGATCTGCCGTTCAAGTTGGGGATCCATTTACTGAAAAATTAGTCATGGAAGCTTGCCTTGACGTGATTAATAATCATTCGGATGCGCTAGTTGGCATTCAAGATATGGGCGCTGCCGGTCTCGTTTCATCATCCGCAGAAATGGGTTCCAAGGCTGGTGGTAACGGCATGGTTCTTGATCTTGATTTAGTACCCCAACGAGAAGTTGGCATGTCTGCTTTTGAGTTGATGCTTTCCGAATCACAGGAACGGATGTTGTTATGTGTGAAGGCTGGCCAAGAAGACGAAGTGCTGAAAGTGTTTGCCGATCATGGGGTTGACGCCGTCGTTATTGGTCACGTTACTGAAGGCCACCAATATCAATTGCGCCAACATGGTGAAGTGGTCGCAGACGTCCCAGTTGATTCGTTGGCTTCTCAAGCCCCCGTTTATCATCGGAAGTCAGCAGTCCCTGAACATTTGAGGGACGCTGAACCGAAACAGTATCAACCTCAAATTGCCAATCCAACTGAAACCTTAAAACAAATGCTGGATCAATTAACCATTGCTTCCAAAGAAGACATTTACGAAACTTACGATACGCAGGTTCAGACCAATACAGTGGTTGCTCCCGGTTCAGATGCAGCCGTGGTTCGAGTTCGGCATCATGACAAAGCCTTGGCAATCACCACCGATGTCAACGGACGCTACCTCTATTTGAATCCGCGGGTGGGTGGTCAGATGGCAGTCGCTGAAGCTGCCCGAAACATCGTTGCTTCAGGAGCTGTTCCACTAGGAATTACTGATTGCCTTAACTTTGGTAATCCCGAAAAGCCAGATCAATTTTATGAGTTGGATCAAGCCGTAATGGGAATGAGTGAAGCCTGCGAAAAATTTGAAGCACCAGTCATTTCCGGAAATGTTTCATTAAATAATGAATATGACAATGTGCCAATTTATCCAACACCGATGGTCGGCATGGTTGGTTTGATCAAAGGCCTTGACCATGTGACCACTCAAGATTTCAAACAGGCTGGGGATTTGGTTTACGTTGTTGGTAAAACGGGTGACGGCTTTAATGGCTCGCAAATTCAAAAGATGCAGACTGGCAATATTTCTGGTCAGCTATTTGACTTTGATTTAGATTATGAATTAAAAATTCAGCAGTTAATCACAAAAGCAATTCAAGCAAACTTATTGAATAGTGCTCATGATATTTCAGAAGGTGGCTTGATCACAGCGATTGCTGAAAGTACATTTGGCAATCAACTTGGGGTTAGCCTTTCAGGTTCACTGAGCGTTAACCAATTTTTCTCTGAAACTCAATCACGGTTCTTGGTTTCAATGCCACGAGAGAGCCAAGCACAATTTGAACAAATTGCGGGCAGCCAAGCAGAGTTACTCGGAAAGGTAACTGCTGATAATCATTTGTTTGTTCAAGCAACGGATGGTTACTTTGATATCGATGTTGACGCCGCGTTCAATATTTGGAAAGGGGCACTACAATGCCGTCTGAAGTAAAAAGTCTCAATGAAGAATGTGGGATCTTTGGCGTTTGGGGAACTCCTGACGCTGCCAGACTCACCTATATCGGCTTGTTCGCCCTTCAACATCGTGGTCAAGAGGGGGCTGGCATTACAGTTAATAATGACGGTCATCTTCAGACCAAGCGGGGATTTGGTTTATTGACGGACGTTTTTGACTCTCCTAACGCCGTTGAGGATATGACTGGGAAGGCTGCCATTGGCCATGTTCGTTATTCGACTGCCGGTAGTAATCTCCTTGAAAATATTCAGCCACTCCCGTTCAATTTTAGTGATACCCAGTTTGCCCTGGCCCACAATGGGAACTTGACCAATGCAATTTCAATTCGAAAAAATTTGGAAGATCGCGGCGCAATTTATCATTCCAGTTCTGACAGTGAAAATTTAATGCACTTAATTCGGCTGAGTCAGGCAGATAACCTCGATGACCAAATGAAAGAAGCCCTGAACATCATCAAGGGTGGATTTGCTTACTTGGTTATCACAAAGGATCGTCTGTATGCGGCGCTGGATCCCAACGGTTTTCGACCGTTAGTGGTTGGTCAACTGCCAAATGGTGCTTACGTGGTCTGCAGCGAAACTTGTGCATTGGATGCCGTTGGCGCAACCTTTAAGTTTGATGTCCAGCCCGGCCAACTCATTAAAATTGATGACTCTGGGATTACAGTGGATCAATATACTAACGATACCCAGCTATCAATTTGCTCGATGGAGTTCATCTATTTTGCTCGGCCTGACTCAGACATCTACGGTGTAAACGTCCACTCTGCCCGAAAACGAATGGGCGAGCGGTTAGCCCGTGAACAACCGGTTCCTGGCGCTGACATGGTGATTGGTGTGCCGAATTCTTCGCTGTCTGCCGCAATGGGATATGCCCAAGAATCTGGTCTGCCTTATGAAATGGGCTTGGTGAAGAATCAGTATTCTGCCCGAACCTTTATCGAACCTACTCAGGAATTACGTGAGCAAGGGGTTAACATGAAGCTCTCGGCCGTTAAAGGGGTTGTTCGGGGGAAGAAAGTCGTCTTAGTTGATGACTCAATTGTTCGGGGAACTACCAGTCGGCGAATTGTTAAATTGCTCAAAGACGCAGGAGCGCTTGAAGTTCATCTCCGAATTGCTTCGCCGCCACTGCGCTACCCATGCTTTTATGGGATCGATATCCAACATGTTCGTGAGCTGATCGCCGCTAATAAAAGCATTGAAGAAATGCGCAAATTATTCGGTTGTGACACGTTAGGCTTTTTAAGTGTTGAAGGGGTGGTTGATTCGGTTAATCTTCAGACTGACGCCCCTAACAAGGGCCTCTGTGTTGCCTACTTCGACGGTAAATATCCAACACCGTTATACGATTACGAAGAAGAATATGATCGTGATCAAGCCCAGCTACAACAAATGAGATGAGGTAATTTTGATGGATGCCTATAAAAAAGCCGGCGTCGATATTAACGCTGGTTACAAACTAGTCGATGAAATTAAAAATTTATCCAAAAATAGCGAGTTGGGTGCATTTGGCGGGCTGTTTCCCTTGGAACTCGGGAAGTATAAAAATCCCGTGTTGGTGTCTGGAACTGATGGGGTTGGTACGAAGCTGTTGATTGCCATCCAAGCTGGCTTGAATGAAACCGTCGGGATTGACCTTGTGGCAATGTGTGTCAATGATATTCTTGCCCAGGGAGCCAAGCCACTCTTCTTTTTGGATTATTTAGGGATTGGTCATCTAGATCCGGACAATGCCAAGAAAATTGTCACTGGGGTTGTCGAGGGTGTGAAGCAAGCAGGCGCCAAGCTGATTGGTGGCGAAACCGCCGAAATGCCGGATATGTATACGAACGGGCATTATGATTTAGCTGGATTTGCCGTGGGAATTGCCGATAAAGATAAATTGTTGAATAAAGCAGCTCTTCGCCAAGGCGATGTTTTGCTGGGCTTAGGGTCAAACGGGCTGCATTCAAATGGCTTTAGTTTAGTCCGTGATATTCTGTTTAAGCAGCATGATTACAAGTTGGCCGATCAGTTGCCGGGCCTTGATCAAGATCTTAAGCATGAGTTACTTCGACCAACTCGAATTTATGTCAAATCGGTTTTGCCACTCGTTGAACAAGGGTTAATTGGGTCAATTGCCCATATCACTGGTGGTGGCCTGCCCGAAAATGTTGCCCGGATTTTGCCGGATAATTTAGCTGCTGAGTTTAATTATGGCAGCTGGCCGGTTCCACCAATCATGAATGATCTTCAAGAGATTGGTCAATTATCATTCGATGATATGAAACATACTTTCAATCTTGGCTTGGGGATGGTCTTGGCTGTTCACCCAGAAAGCGTTGACCAAGTAAGAGCAGCGTTAAGCGAAGCTGGAGAACAGGTGTACCAGGTTGGCCGACTTGTTTCCGGTTTCCAAGAAGTACTTATTCGAAAGGATTAATGATGAAATCAGACGTCAAAAACATCGCAATATTTGCTTCAGGTGAAGGGACAAATTTCACAGCCTTGACCGAGTATTTCAAAAGAGAAAAGCTGCCGCTTAACGTCAAGCTGTTAGTGTGTGATCATTCAAAAGTTCATGTGCTTGACCGGGCAACCAAAGAATCTGTGCCGACATTTGTTATCCATTTCAAGGATTATCCTGATAAGGCTGCAGCTGAAAAGGTGATCGCCCAGAAATTGGCTGATGAGCAAATTGACTTCATCATTTTGGCTGGATATATGCGAATCATTGGCCCAACGCTACTTGCCAAATATGAGGGTGAAATTGTGAATATTCATCCAGCACTATTACCTAAATTTCCTGGGCGCCACGGGATTGAAGATGCGTTTGAAGCTGGCGTTGATACCACTGGGGTCACCATTCACTGGGTTGATTCTGGAATCGATTCCGGCAAAATTATTGCTCAGCGAAAAGTTCCGGTGCATCAGGACGATCGGTTAAGTGATCTTGAAACGCGGATTCACGCAACTGAGCACAAACTTTATCCAGAAGTCATCAAACAATTATTAGAAAGAGGAGAAATTTAATGTCAAGAAGAGCGCTGCTAAGTGTTTCTGATAAAAGTAATTTGGTTGATTTTGCTAAACAATTAAAGGAACTAGATTTTGAAATTGTCTCCACTGGCGGTACCAAAAAAGCGCTTGAAGATGGTGGCGTTGCCGTAACTGGTGTTGAAGAAGTCACCGGCTTTCCAGAGATGTTGGATGGCCGGGTTAAGACCTTGCACCCCAAGATTCACGCTGGTATTTTGGCTAAGCGGGATAATCCTGATCACATGAAGCAGTTGCAGGATGCGGGCATTACGCCAATCGATTTGGTTGCGGTTAACCTTTACCCATTCAAGCAGACAATTGAGAAACCAGAAACAACTGAAGCACAAGCAATTGAGCAAATTGACATTGGTGGCCCCTCGATGTTACGGGCAGCTGCTAAGAATTTTGCCGGAGTTTTGACCGTCGTTGACCCAGCTGATTATCAACCCGTTGTGGACGCGTTAAAAGCTCACAAAGACGATGCTGATTTCAGAAAGCACCTGGCAGCCAAGGTGTTTAGACACACTGCCGCCTATGATGCGTTGATTTCAAATTACATGACTGAGGAAGAATTCCCAGAAAAATTGACGTTAACTTACGAAAAGCAACAATCCTTGCGATATGGCGAAAACAGTCACCAAAAAGCTGCCTTTTATCGCAAGCCAATTCCTTCTAAATTATCGATTATTCCTAATCAACTTCATGGTAAGGAACTTTCCTACAATAACATCAAGGATGCTAATGCCGCGTTGAACATGGTGGCTGAATTTGATCAGCCGGCTGTCATTGCAATGAAGCACATGAACCCATGTGGTGTCGGTGTGGCGGATACGATTGAAAAGGCTTGGGATGAAGCCTATGAGTCTGATCCAATGTCGATTTTTGGCGGGATTATTGCCGTTAACCGTGAAATCGATGCCGCAACTGCCGAAAAAATGCACAAAATTTTCTTGGAAATTGTCATCGCGCCATCGTATTCAGATGAAGCGTTTGAAATTTTGGCTAAGAAGAAAAATATCCGCTTGCTCAAGGCAGACCTCAGTCACCGAGAGCAGCCAGATCGTTTTGAAGAGGTTACTGTGAGTGGCGGGATGTTGGTTCAAGAAAGTGATCACGAAATTGATCAGATTCCTGATTTCAAGGTCGTTACCAAAGTTCAACCAACGGAACAACAATTAAAGGCGCTGCAATTCGGCCAACACGTGGTTAAACACGTTAAGAGTAACGCCGTGGTTGTAACCACTGATACCAAGACGCTGGGTGTCGGCATGGGCCAACCAAACCGGATTGATTCGGCCAAGATTGCGATCCAAAAGGCAATGCCAAAGGACGGTTACGAAAATGCCATCATGGCCTCGGATGCCTTCTTCCCAATGGATGACTGTGTGGAATATGCGGCTAAACATGATATCAAAGCAATTATCCAACCAGGTGGCAGCATCAAGGATAAGGACTCGATTGCAATGGCTGATAAGTTCGGCATTGCGATGGTGATGACGGGAGTAAGGCATTTTAGGCATTAAAAAAGTGTGCGGAGCCAAGCGGTTAGTGATCGGAGCATAAGTCTCCTTCTTCAAGAATTCCTGGTCTTGGGAATTTTTGAAGAAGGTGCTTATGTGCAGATTCCTGCTTGGTGGAGCAGTCCTAATCTATGTAACCTAGGAAATTCCTGGGTTTGGAATTTGTGGTTGAGGTGCTTATGTGGAAGTTTTTGCTTGGCGGAGCAGTCCTAATCTATGTAGCCAAGCCACATCCTCAAGCTCAACTCACAAGCTAATTTCGGCAAACAAAAAAGGCTGGTTGTCAGCCTTTCATACATATTTAAAATAGTAAACAAGGAGACCTTCTCATGGCAAACGTTTTGGTTATTGGTTCTGGTGCCCGCGAGCACGTAATTGCAGCAACGATGTTAAAAAGCAACCAGGTTGAAAATGTTTATTGTGCTCCAGGCAACCCAGGCATGAAAAAAGATGCCATTCAGCTTGTCGATATTGATGAACTGGATTTTGCCAAGTTGACTACTTTTGCTCAGCGTAAGGAAATTGATTTAACCTTTGTTGGCCCGGAAGTCCCGTTGGCGATGGGAATTGTTGATAAATTTCAAGCAGCTGGATTAAAAGCCTTTGGGCCAAGCCAAAGTTCAGCTCGGCTTGAAAGTGATAAAACATTTGCCAAAAAGTTCATGATGAGGAACGGAATTCCAACGGCTCAGTTTAAGACATTTACGGATGCTGACACGGCCGAAAATTATGCCCGCACCCTTTCACTACCAATGGTTGTCAAAGAAAATGGTTTGGCAGCCGGCAAAGGGGTTTCAATTGTGAGAGATATTGACGATCTTCGTGGCGCAATTGACGCTAGTTTTCAAAAGTCTGACGAAATTTTGATTGAGCAATTCCTTTCTGGGGAAGAATTTTCACTGATGTTGTTTGTGGGTGGTGATCAAAAAGTTCTCTTCCCAATATCACAAGACCATAAGAAAATTCACGAAGGCGAAACTGGTCCTAATACTGGTGGGATGGGCGCTTACTCGCCGGTTCCTCATATTACTGCAGAAGTTCAAAAAGAAACCATTCAAAAGATTGTTGAACCAACGATGGCTGGCCTTGCCAAGGAAAATTTAGAATTTGCTGGGGTGATCTACATTGGCTGCATGCTCACCGAGGAGGGCCCCAAAGTGATTGAATATAACCTGCGATTGGGAGATCCGGAAACTCAAGTGCTGCTGCCTCAATTGCAATCTGATTTCTACCAAATGACAATTGATTTGATTGATCATAAGCTGCCAGAAGTGAAATGGCAGACCGGTGAATTTTACCTGGGGGTTGTGATCGCCGCTCCTGGTTATCCAGCCTCGCCGCAACAAGATATTGAATTACCTAACTTACCCAATAACGTCTTCTACGCAGGGGTCACCGAAAGAAACCACAAGCTCTACAGTTCTGGTGGCCGGATTTTCACAATTTATAACCATGCGGCAACCTTGGAGTGTGCCCAAGCAAAAGTTTATGCAGAGTTAAGTCGGATTAATCTATCGAACTTTTATTATCGGAAGGATATTGGCTTTCGGGATCTTCAATCTTAATCAATACATTTATCACTAAAAAACGGCTACTGAGAGGTAATTCCCATGATTTTGATTCAATTAATCATGAGGTTGCTGATCTGGGTAGCCGTTTGCTGGTTTCAATAAGATGCAAAGGACCATCAAATAACAGGAGATTAGTTCCAAATAAATGATGTGGAAATTTGAAATAAGACTATAATTAATTCAAATCTGAATGTCTGGCGAAAGGAAGTCTGCTGAATGAAACAAGCAATTAAACCCTTACGAGTCTTATATGCCTTGATATTTTTGGTGATTGTTGTCGTAATTGGTTCTATCATGCTCATTCAAACAAGGATTATTCCCGTTAATGATGGCGTGGGTATTCAGCTGCTCTTTCTGGCAATCCTTTTCTGGTATTTGTATGGATTGACAATTTACAATGTTCGTCAACATAGAGGCGAGTACAAAGAGCACACTGATTTTTGGGTCAGGGTACCCAGTGGAAAAAGAATCAATCCATATAATCCAAACGGCTTGATTACCATTACAATCATTAATGTGATTTGTACGTTGGCTTTTATATGTATCTTTTTATTATTAACCTGGTGAGCAGGGGTATAGCTGGGGGTTGGTAAATGGTTAAAGGCAAAAGTGCACCACGATAGTTAGGTTTAACCATCGTGGTGCACTTTGAGCTTGTAATCCTTAATGATTAATCATTTTCCTTCAGCCATTTGTCCAGCACACTCATAAATTCGTCGTGCTGATCCAATAGGGCGAGATGTCGGCTATTTGCAAACAAATGCCACTTAGCACCAGGGATGTGATCGTAAACCGACTTGGCAATCAAGGGCGTGCAGAGATCGTCAGTGCCATTGGTAACCAGTACTGGGACGTGAATGTTCTTGAGATCGTCAGTGACGTCAAAGTCGCCGATGGTCCCATTCTCGGTAAATTCATTTGGACCTTCTGCAATTAAGCTGGCCTTTTTGCCGTTGGTTGGGCGTCTTAGCGGTTCCGGTGAATTTTCATCGGGATCATACCAACAGTAGCGTTCCATATAGCGATCATTGGCAGCTAAGTATTTAACATTCGTGAAATCACCAGTCCGTTCAGCTTCAGCGATGGCCTGACGATCTTCATGACTTAAGTATTTGATTAGGCGATGTTGTTCTTGGCGCCACAATTCAATAGAAGCCGGTGAGCCGTCAATCATGACACTCTTCACGCCGTCTTGACTATAGTGGGTGAGGTACAACATTTCCAACATGCCACCCCAGGATTGGCCTAACATGTGGACTTGATCAAGGTGGAGATATTTCCGCAGGGCAATCAATTCTTCAGCCCAAGTTTCCTTCACGTAAATTGATTCGTCGTCAGGGATGGACGATTTGCCGCAACCAACCTGGTCATACATGATTAACTGCCGGCCCGTTTCCGCATAGTCGTCGAGTAATTCGAAGTAGTTATGAGATGAGCCGGGGCCACCGTGAATGAGCAGGAGTGGTGCTTTGCCTGGAGTTGGGTCACCGACAATCCGGTAATACGTTTTGTAACCTTTAAAGGGCATATAGCCTTCTTGAATGTTCATAAGTTAAACAGATCCTTCCTCATAAATAAACTTGGTTCATTGGGTTCGATTATACTACGCGTTTTCAGTGGTACAGCGGGCAAATTAAAATTATTTTAATTCTCTAATAATCGATTGCGAAGCTGTTCAACTGAGGTGAAGACCTCATTAGGATTAAGCTTTTCCATTTCGGCTGGCTTGGCGTTGATTGACCAAGCGGCCGTATAACACGTGATGCCGGCATCTTTGCAGGCTTCAACGTCACTAGTGGCATCACCAATATAAGCCATCTGATCCTTTGGCAGATCATATTTTTTGAGTACATCACCGAATTGTTTGGATTTAATTGAGCCATCAGGAGAGCCAGACATTACCGGTTCAAATTGGTCGGCTAATCCCAGGGCATCCAGGCTGGTTTGTAAACTTTGCTCACCCTTGCCGGTAATCATTGGCGTGATGACATCGTGTTCGTGGAGCATATGTAAAAGATCATTGATCCCATCGAAGGGTTTCCGCAGTAACATGTGGGCGCTGCGGTAATTTTTATGGAAGGTCTCTAAAACTTCATCTGAATAGTTCGGAATTAATTCTTTGAGCATCCCAATTTCGTTGGCACCGAATTGGGCAAGGATGACCTGGTTGCTGATCCATTTTCCAGTATAATCATGGACGGTTTTTCTGAACGAATCAAAAATAACCGGGAACGTTTCGGCAGTGGTGCCATCCATATCAAAAGCAATGATTTTTTTCATTTTATGTGACTCCTTCTTATTCAGGATAAATGTAATAGCCTAATTGACCGTTACTATCTATTATTAACCACGCAGACGCAAGATACAAGGGGAGCCGGTTCAAAAACAGCTCTCTGCGTGGGAACTTAAATCATTAGAAGCCAACTCAATCAGCAGTTGTTTTTAGATGTCAGCCAATTATAATGAGACTATCACATAAATTAATCCGTGGTCTGGGGTGCTTTAATGGCTGAGATGATACCCATAGAACCTGATACAGTTAGGACTGTCGCAGGAAGACCCAAGTGAGTTGTTGTTGTGAGGATAGGCGACGGCTGAATCAATGGTGTCATTTCAAAGCAGAGTAGCCCCCTCCGCCACAACAGGAGGGAAATTGCCAATGTCATTATCTCAAGATATGTTATTTGAAGCCGAACCTTACTTAGTCGCCAACGAAAAGCATCCATTTGTCCGAGGAATTATCCATGCTACGTTAACGCCGGAACAGTTGCAGTATTACGATGAACAGGATATTGCCTTTGAGTATAACGAAGTCGGGATTATTAATGCATTGATCGACAACAGCACGACAACTGAACAAGCGCTGCTATTTCATAAACGCCAGAATCTTCAATTGACGATGTTGCGGGATTGGCTGCACCGCGAGCCGGAATCAATGCCTCACAACTGGGAAACGCTGAAGCAGACGCCGATTCAACCAATTAATCAACTCTATCGCCAACATATGGCTGCGACCATTCAAACGCACAGTGTTCTCCAAATTCTGCCTTCGTTTGCGGCTGGGGAATGGATGTACATTGAGTTAGGCAAATTCGTTTCTAAGCAAGCCCGGGTCGAAAAAGAGCCGTTTCAAAGCTTCCTAACGATGGGTGGCGATGATTTTCTCGGTCCGAACGGGTTCATTCAGCAGTTCTTTAATATCATCGATTATGAAGCCAAATCTGCCACTCCTCGTGAGCAGGAACAGGCCAAGCAAACCTTTCTAAAGAGCTGCCTGCTGGAATGGTATTTCTGGGATGCGGCATACAAACAAATTAATTGGGATGATTGGCAAAACGCCGCTTTAAACGGGAAGGGTGGACCATTACTTTAACTGGTGATTTATGAAAGTACTAAAAGGAGTTTCTACTTCTTAGCATTAGGCTAAGTGGCAGAAACTCCTTTTTGGGCTCTTCGTCAACTGTTGTTGGTGAAACTAAATTCGAGTTCTAATCACTTTGTGATTAGGGCTCTTTTTGTTTTGA
>NZ_JAHPPD010000056.1:8758-19337 GCF_019061365.1 Lentilactobacillus dabitei | reverse complement strand
CCCCTGTAGAATACAGGAATCAAGCCATGGTAGCTTAAATCAATATCTAAACTTGTCTAACTTTTCTGTTGCACTTCACTTGAGTTTTCTTGGAATGGGTGCCTTTCTTTATTAATATTTAAACCATAATCCGCTGATTTTATGCCTTTTGGGCGGTGAAATGAAGTCCCATCCTATGAGCGTACCAATAGACAAACCAACCAAGCAAAATAGTCAAAATAATGGTTAGGATGAGGGTTACTGACGTACTGGAAATTAAATTTGTTTGGTGCATTGCAGCTGGGATATCAACAGCAGCATGAAGACAGATCGCTAAAGGATAGAGCCAAAACTTAGCGGCGTGGTTGACCGCAATCCAAACTAAGACTGATAATGATAAGTGAATCCACAACGCGAACAGCCGCTCAATGATCGCTGCAGAAATTAACCAGCTGGTATTGGAAGTCAGTGAGTGAACCAAACAGTTGGGAATTGCCGCTAAAATCTTTGGGTTGTGGGCATTGATACCAGTACTGATGATCAGGTAGTTAACCATACTCATCGCCCCAACGAGGATCATTTCAATGCCGCCGTGACCAATTCCGTATGAAATGGCTGTTTGCAACCCGGTAACCTTTTTCTTCAGATATAAGAAGCCAACCAGCCGCCCAGTTTCCTCGAATATCCCGGCAGCCAAAATCCCGTAAATAACGAAAAGCCAGGGATGAGCGCTGGCCAACGTCATTGTGCCGTTGGGGTTGGGATGAAGGACAGCCAGGTTGAGCGTCTTTTCAAAAATTTGGCTGAAAATAATGAAGACTAAGACACCAATCCACATCGGCAAGGCTTTAAACTGCCAGCGCTTCCGGCAGTATAAAAAGATTACGATTGGTAAGATAATCAATAAAATTAATGCAAATGCCATGTACCATAGATCAAATGTTGGGACCATTATAGATCGCCTCGCTTACTTAATTTTTGGATGTCAATAATCGAATAGTCAAATTTCAAGAGCTGGATGAATGTCACGCTTGGCTAATGATCAACTATTATCGTAATATAAATATTTGGTGATTCATAGCAATCGATCATTGCAATTGAGAATTATACCAGCCAAGTTTCCGATTGGTTTGCCTTTGGTTTGCGATTAGTTTTCGAAATTAAAAAATTTGATTTTGGGGTTGCTCATGACGTCGCGTGATGACGTATAAAAGAATCAGGAGGTGAAAACGATGTCGACATACACAACGGGAGAATTTGCAAAGTTAGGTGGCGTCTCAGTTCGGACGATTCAGTATTATGATCAAAAAGGGATTTTAAATCCGACCACGATTTCTGATGGTGGCCGCCGATTGTATACTGATAAGGAACTCAAAACGCTACGATTAATCTTACTGCTCAAGTCGATGGGCTTGCAGTTAGCGACAATTAAAGGGGTCTTGTCAGAGGAAAATACCAACCAGGTGCTCTCACTGCTGTTAGCGCAACAAGAACAACAGCTCAAACATGACCAAACTGTCGTTGCTGACCAACTGAAAACAATTAAGCAGGTTCAAGATAGTCTCTCCGACTTGGCACTGATCTCTCAACAAGATTTGGCCGGCATCGAAAATATGATGGCAAGTCAACCTAAACTGAAACGACTTCATAAGACCTTGTTATTTTGGGGCCTCATAATAGACGTCATTGAAATTGGGGCGATTGGAATCGGACTATTTGCGGGGAACTGGCTACCAGCACTTATTGGGCTGCCAGTGATTATCATCATCGCAAGCTGGCTGGTTCGTCTTTATTATCAGAGTGCCCGCTATATCTGTCCAAATTGTCACGAGACATTCCAACCTAGTCGCCTGGACTTCTTTTTTGCAAAACATACGGCCAAAACGCGCAAATTGACCTGTACTCATTGTGGGTATCACGGCTATTGTGTGGAAACGTATCGATAAACCTGATATCTGGTTGATTCTCAATGCTGTTTCAAATATATAAGCCGGTCATCTAAACATTCAAAATTAGAATGTTTAAATGACCGGCTTATAATTTGTGGACTTAGATTTTCTTGTTTCTAACAATTTATTTTCAAAACTGAAAGTACGAATGTTGCCTGTGTAGACGAATAGTTTCAATAAGTAGAAAAGCTTTTTTGGATTGTTCACCTGCGTTTGGGAGGGGTGAGCCATTATTAAACCCTTGCATTTTCCAAAATTTGGTTCATCGCCGCATCAGCACCACTTTTGTACATTGATCCAAATTTATTAGTATGAACCATCAGATAATAGAGCCGGTAAAAATTAAGGCGCTGATTAGCCCCGGGATCTAGTGGGTAGGCGGCGTTATAAGCGGCGTAAAAGTCGGCATCAAAACCACCAAAGACCGTGGTGATTCCCAAATCGAATTCGCGATCGCCGTAAAATGCGGCTGGATCGATCAGAGCGGGCTGACCATCTGCGAGGAACATGTAGTTGCCGCCCCAAAGGTCACCGTGTAGCAGCGAAGGTTCACTTTGGTGCTCAGCTAGAGCAGCCAAAATGACTTGACGCACTTGTTGATATTTATCGTCGTCACGCTGGGTCCATAGATGCTTATCGAGGACCATTTGGCGTAATTTGTCGAGACGGCGATTGACAAACAGGTCGCTCCAGGAATCTGTCCAGCTGTTATCGAAGCTCTCATCATTGCTGACGTAGCCAAGATCGTAACCAAACTGGCCATTCTTGCTGTGAACATGATGGAGTTTTGCGACTAGCTCGCCCAAGTCTGTCTGACTGCCCTGACCTTGTTCCAAGTAGTTGAGGAGCAGGTAGGCATCGCCATCAATTTGACCATTGACTAATACTCTTGGGGCTAAAATGTCATTTTTTTCGAAGTCTTTTAAGCCGGCAATTTCGCCAGCGTAAAAAGTTGCCGGTTGGTGTGGTTGGGTTAACAAGAAGTAAGTTTCATCGCCTGCTTCAAGCCGGTACGCATTGTTAACGTCACCGCCGCCAACTCGAACCAGTTTCGTAATATTTGAAATCGGTAATTGTGATAACCATTGTTTATCCATTCATTCATCACCTCTGGCTACATTGTAGTTGATTGATCCGAGTTTCGTAAATGGGTAGCTGGTAAATTGGATTGAATCCACTATTTTTTCGGGGTAAGATTGATTCAACTAATCAAGCACTGAATAGAAAGGAGTTCCCAATGAGTTACCTACAAATTGCGAAGCCACTGCGGCTGCCAAGTGGAATCAACGTTAAGAATCGATTTTTTAAGTCGGCGATGAGTGAAACAATGGCTGGCGAAGGTGGTCAGCCTACCAAAGCGATTGCCAGTTTATACCATCAGTGGGCGCTCGGTGGGGCTGGGATTGTTGTGACCGGAAATGTCATGGTTGATCGCAAAGCAATGGCTGAACCTGGAAATGTGGTTGTCGATGACCAAACCGATCGGACAGCCCTAAGTCGTTGGGCTGAGGCAGGAAGGGCGAACGGCACCCAGTTATGGCTCCAGCTTAACCATCCCGGGCGCCAATCACCCCGGATTTTCTCAGAACAACCCGTTTCCCCTAGCCCGATTCGGGTGACTGGACCCAACCGACCGTATTTCTATGAGCCACGAGAATTGCGTACCGCTGAAGTTCGCAAAATCATCGCTCAATATATCCATGCGGCGGAAATTGCTCAGTTAGCGGGCTTCACCGGTGTTCAGCTCCACGGGGCGTTTGGTTATTTAATTACCCAGTTTCTCTCTAAAAACACAAACCAGCGGACCGACGAATATGGCGGGACCCTCGCAAACCGAATGCGCTTTTTAATCGAGATTTACCAAGGGATCCGTGAGAGTTGCGGTGTGCGCTTTCCGATTAGTCTTAAATTGAGTCTAACCGATCTTAGCCTAAATGGGTTCACCGAAGATGAGATGACAGCTGTTATTCAGAAAATGAGCGATCTTGGAATTGACCTAATTGAAATTGTCGGTGATAACTACGAAAATTCTGAACTGGGTTTTTCCGGGTATGCCCATATGATCCATCAACTGGTCGATGTGCCAATCGTCATTAGTGGTGGCTTTAAGAATATTTCAACGATGGAAGAAGCTTTGGGGCGCAAAGATACTGATATGATTGGCATTTGCACGGCGACAGTGGTTGCTACTGATCTGCCCAACCGGATTCTCCATGACCGTTATCAACCAGTTACGGTTGGGTTTACCACTGGCAATAAGCGGCTGGATGCCAAGTATAAGTCGCTCATGATTACCAGTTATTGTGAGCAGCAAGCTAGAAGAATCGCATCCGGCAAGCCAGTTCAGCTTTACACTAATGGGTGGCGGACAATTGTTGCTTGCGTCAGAATGCACGGGAAGAAAGGGCTAATTCCAAGACGACCGGTGTAAGGAGATTGGCATATCTTCTTGAACTTTTTAACTGAAAGGGGTATTCTCTTTTTAAAGTAAATTGTACTTTAATTTCGCTTAAATAAAAGTGGAATTTACTTTTAAGCAAGAAAGGAGTTTACCATTATGGATCATGTGAATCAAAGATCAACATCCTTTACCTTCCTGATTATTGGAACGGCTTGGATGTTTGATGCCATGGACGTTGGTTTGCTGTCGTTTATTATGTCAATCGTTCATAAAGAATGGCTGTTGACTAATTCTCAAACTGGCCTAATTAGTTCAATTAGTACGGTGGGAATGATTTGCGGTGGCTTCTATTTCGGTAGCCTGGCAGATCGAATTGGCCGGAAGAATACATTGATCATCACGCTGTTGACTTTTTCGATTGGGAATTTAGTGCTTGCGGCTGCACCCGGATTTTATCTATTTTTAGCTATTCGATTTGTTGTTGGGATGGGCCTTGGTGGTGAATTACCAGTTGCCGCCACTTATATTGCGGATATTTATCGGGGGACTAAGCGCTCCCAGATGCTGATTTTAGCCGACAGTTTTTGGGCAGTTGGCTGGTTAGTGGCTTCGTTTTTGTCGTTGCTGTTTGCACCGGTATTGGGGTGGCGCGGGATCTTGGTCCTAACTGCCTTAGCCGGATTATTTGCACTGGTGCTCAGACGGCATATTCACGAAACTCACGTAGTACCCTAAGCAGTCGCATGAATGGCGAGCGACTGTTAAAGCGGAGTTTAAGCCTTGGACGCTCACATTGTGGCTGGCTTGGTTTATGGTGATGTTTAGTTACTACGGGATGTTTATGTGGCTGCCGAGTATTTTAGTGGACAAGGGATACGGGATCGTTAACAGCTTTGGATATGCAACAATCATTGTTGTGGCGCAATTGCCGGGTTACTTCTGCGCTTCTTGGCTGGCTAAACGAATGAAAGTGAAGTATGTCTTTTCGATTTACATGCTGGGAACTGCTGTCGGGGCAATTATGTTTGGTCAGTCGACCACCGCGGTAATGATTGTGATTGCCGGTTGTATTTTGTCATTCTTTAACCTTGGCGCATATGGTGCCATTATTGCACTGACGCCGGATCTTTATGAAAGTACAATCCGGGGAACCATGACCGGAATTGCTCAAGGAATTGGTCGAATTGGGGCAATTATCGGACCATTACTCGTTGGCATTTTGATGGATCACCAAATTGGTGTCAATATTGTTTTCCTGATTTTTATGGTTTCACTGGTGATTGGGGCAATTGCGGTGTTAAGCCTACCAGTTTCCGCAGCTAAAGAAGGCGATCAGCGATGAATAACATTCTGCTGAAAGAGAAGATTGCGGAATTTCTCAAAGAAGATATTACTTTTGGTGATCTAAGTCTTGAATACTTTGATGGTTCAAAGGTCATCAACGGTTCTTTTATCGCCAAACAAGCTGGGATTGTTTGCGGTCAAATGATTCCTCAACGCACCTATGACTTGCTTGGCAAAGCAAGCTACACCCCGCTGGTTAAAGATGGTGATTCGGTAACTAAGGGAATGGTAATCGGTAAAGTTGAAGGTCAAGCAGCAACCCTTTTAACCGGGGAACGGGTGATTTTAAATTTGATGCAGCGAATGAGTGGGATTGCCACCAAAACTGCTGATGTCGTTAAACGCTTAGATGACGCGACAATCAAAGTAACTGATACCCGCAAAACGGCCCCTGGTTTGCGACTGTTTGACAAGTACGCTGTTTCGACCGGTGGTGGCTTCAATCATAGGTTTGATTTAACGGGTGCGGTTATGCTAAAAGATAATCATATTGCTTTGGCTGGCGGGGTGAAAGAAGCTTTGACCATTGCTCATAAGAACGTTGGACCGCTAACCCCAATTGAAATTGAAGTGGAAACCAAAGCAGAACTAATTACTGCGATTGAAGCCGGTGCCGATGTGATTATGTTTGACAACCAATCACCGGAAACCATTAAAGAATGGCGGCAGCTGGTTCCTGATTCAATCAAGATCGAAGCCTCTGGTGGCATAACTGAAGAAACCATTAGCCATTTTAAGGGCTGTGGCGCTGATTATATTTCGATTGGAAACTTAACTAATGACGTGTCACCACTTGATATTAGTTTTTTGGTGGCTGGGGCGATTAAAAAATAGTATAGACTGGGATCAGCCATTTGTCGCAGCTTTTATCCAAGCTGTTACGGTCATCTGAGTGAATGATCATCGATTGAAAATGAATATATGTCCTGTCCTCTTTCGATGATCATCATTTTAAATCTCTGAAAATTTTCTGCATCCGACTTTCAATATCGTAAAGTTCACCGGCATATTTCTGCAGACTAGTGGTGTGCTTGGCGACTTTATCGGCTGGGACATTAGTTTTATAACGCAGTTTGTGTTCCAGACTTGCCCACATATCCATACCAATTGTGCGAATTTGGACTTCCACCGGTACATCAAAAACACCATTGGACTGGAAAACGGGAACGGAAACCACAATGTGCAAACTTCGATAACCACTTGGCTTGGGATCTTGGATGTAGTCTTTACGTTTGAGCAACGTAACGTCTGATTGCCGGACAAGCGCATCTTCAACCTTATAAATATCCTCGATGTAGTTGGTGACCACCCGGATCCCAGCAATGTCGTGGATGTTTTTGTCGATGCTTTCAATCGTTAGCGGATAGCCCTTCTTCTGAACTTTTCGCAGCATACTGTTAATACTTTTCATTCGTTCTTCCATGTGGTGAATTGGATTGTGGTCGTAATTCACTGAATACTCATCATCTAGATTCTCAAGCTTGGTGCCAATTTCATTTGCACCAGCATGGCGAAGCTGGTAGATGGTGATTAGGCCTTTGAAGTCGCCAATTTGATCCTTTAATCCAGATCGATTCAATTCTCTGGTAATTTGTCTGACATTTGGAAAATTATTGCGTTCAAGTATCATGTCGTCACCTCATTAATTTCTAATACATTGATTATACATCTTCCAATTGGTAGCACTTTAGAATAATATGATTATGTAACCACTTTCGAAATACGCTTAATAACTTAGATTGGAGAACTCATATGGCCACCAAATTCGTCTTTGAACCAACCAATATTAATCAATTAAAATCAGCATACGATATCATCATCATCGGGTCCGGAAGCGCCGGATTGACCGCTGCTTTTGAAGCTCACAAATTGGGCAAAAATCCTGTCGTTTTAGAAAAGATGCCAACGCTGGGTGGCGATACTAAACGTGCTTCCTCAGGAATGAACGCGGCTGAAACCTTCGTTCAAAAAGAACATGGCATCAAGGACAGTATTCAGAACTTTTATGATGAAACGTTTGTCGGCGGTGGCAAAACCAATGACCAGGATCTGCTCAAATACTTTACGGCAAATGGCGCTGATGCCATTAAGTGGCTGGCTGATGAAGGCATCAAGCTTGATGACTTAACGACAACCGGTGGGATGAGTGTTCCCCGGGCACATCGGCCAAGTTCCACCGCGCCAGTTGGGGCTTTTTTGGTAAGTGGCCTATTGAAACGGATTGCGGACGAGCAGATTCCAGTCTTTACCGGTGTGACCGTAACGAAATTGAATGAGGCTGATGGCCGAATCAGTGGCGTGACGATTACGACTGAAAATGGTGAGGCTACCATTAATGCTCCCGCGGTTATTCTCGCTACCGGTGGTTATGGAGCGAGTCCCAAATTGCTTAAGAAGTATCGGCCTGATTTGGTGAAGTATAAGACAACCAATCAACCCGGCAATACTGGTGATGGGATCTATTTGGCTGAACAGGTTGGCGCCAAATTGGTGGATATGGATCAAGTCCAGGTGCACCCCACAGTTCAGCAGGACACGGATCACGTTTATTTGATCGGTGAAACTGTTCGGGGTGAAGGGGCGATTCTGGTCAATCATGCCGGCCAAAGGTTCGTAGATGAGCTGACGACTCGTGATAGAGTGACCGCGGCCATCAATCAACTTGACGAGGGCGGGGCCTACCTCATTTTTGATCAGGGGATTCGTGATCGGGTAAAGGCAATTGATTTTTATGACCACGTGGGATTGGTAAAGTCGGGCGAAACGCTGGCTGAGCTTGCAGCCACGACTGGTCTGCAGCCAGATAATCTGAAAAAAACAGTTTCGGATTGGAATAAAGCCGTCATCAGCAAGCAGGATTCCAAGTTTGGCCGGACAACTGGGATGAATCGGGAAATTGATCACGGACCCTATTTTTCAATTCACATTGCGCCGGCAGTTCATTACACCATGGGTGGGGTTAAAGCCACCCCGCAAACTCAAGTTGTGAACAGTGACGGCAATATCATCGGGGGATTATTTGCAGCCGGTGAAGTGGTTGGCGGGCTCCATGGTAATAATCGAATTGGCGGTAATTCAATTGCTGAAACCGTGGTATTTGGGCTACAAGCGGGTCGGCAAGCGGCAAAATATATTAAATAGGCTAAGAGGCTGGGGCATATGTTGATTCCCAATCAGTAACCATCATTTGGATCATCACCGATACTCAGATAAAAGCTGCGACAA
Organism: Lentilactobacillus dabitei; assembly: GCF_019061365.1. Classification (GTDB taxonomy): domain Bacteria; phylum Bacillota; class Bacilli; order Lactobacillales; family Lactobacillaceae; genus Lentilactobacillus; species Lentilactobacillus dabitei. The sequence goes on along the minus strand of NZ_JAHPPD010000056.1, from coordinate 10,439 downwards.
ACGGCTGATCCCAGAATTTAACAAAAAAACCAGTTATTCCAACATCAGGAACAACTGGTTTTTCTCGTTAAATTCTGGGATCAAAACGCCTATTCCCAGTCTGCATAATGATGCAGTTTAAAACTGGTCAAATAAATGATTGATCTGATCAAATTCGTAACCAGATAATTCGATCCCCAGTGCTTTGGCATTACTGTGAACTTGATCGGCAACCCGAGCTCCTGGGATAACAACACTAATATCGGGATCGGTGATGTACCAAGCTAAAATAATTTGAGCAACCGTTGCGTTGTGCTTGCCAGCAATTTCCTTGACGGTGTCTAAAGCGTCCATGATTGATGTGTACTGATCAGGGGTGAACTGGTTAAATTCATTTTGATCATTTCGTGTATATTTTCCCGTCAACAATCCCATTGCAAGCGGTAAATAAGGGACAAATGAGATGTCGTGTTCCTTTAAATAAGGAAACAGGTTTCTTTCGGCATTTCGGTGAACCAGGCTGTAATTGTCTTCGACGACATCGACTTGATCGTCTTCATTGGCTTCCTTTATTTGGTCAAGCGAAAAATTCGAAACCCCGATGGCTTTGATCTTGCCAGCCTTCTTTTCTTCAACCAAGGCGTTAACTGCTTCGGCCTTTGGGGTGGTCGTGTCGGGAAAATGGATATAGAAAATATCGATGTAGTCGGTCTTTAAGCGTTTTAAAGCATCATCGACTGATTGCTTTAAAAATTTGGGATCGTTGTTTGGCTGTAAATGATTATTGGGGTCTTGAGCAGCCTTTGATGCAATGACAAATTGAGATCGGTCATAATCTTGAATGACATTGCCAATGATTTCCTCGGAGCGACCCAAGCCGTACATGTAGGCGGTATCCAATAAGCCAATGCCATCGTCTAAAGCGGCTTTGACAACGGCAGCCCCATCTTCATCCTTTAGACCGTCAAATAAGTTGTGGCCGCCGACTTTATTGGTGCCAAGTCCAAGTGGGGTACTGGTGACCTGACTGCTGCCGATTTTTACTGTTCCTGTCATTTGAAAATCCTCCTTAATTAGTTGCTATGATTAGTTTAATCCAAAACAAATAGCTGGAACAATAATTGCACCAGCCATTTATGATTGAACTTGAACATCTTTGTGGTCGCTAGTCCTTAAATTGGGTTATTCGTCATATGGACCTTTTCCCAGATAAGCATTAATCATCCAGATGTTTTTATCGACTGCTTCCTTAAACCCGTTTAGCATATCCTGGGTTGGGAAGTCTTTTTCTTCATCCGTTACTTCGATTCCCTTTTGATATTGATCACGCAGGTATTTGAACTGGTCCGACAGCCGCTGCATGAAATCACGCATTGTTAATTGATCCCAGGTGACTTTTTCGTCTGGCAACCCTGTATTCTCGATAAATTCATGAGTGGTTGAGTACGGTGAGCCATTGATTGCAATCAACCGCTCAGCAACATTGTCCAATTGATCAGCCAACTGGTCAGAATAATCATCCATCAAGGGATGTAGTCTGAAGAAGTTCTCCCCACGCATGTACCAGTGAGTTTGCTGGACATTGGTCATTAGTTGGCTAATGTCGGCAACCAATTGGTTTAACTGTGCCCGGGTCTTTGGAAAATCATATTGTTCGGTCATGAAATTACCTCCTAAAAAATAAGTGAGCGGAGCAAAGCGT
>NZ_JAHPPD010000056.1:0-8703 GCF_019061365.1 Lentilactobacillus dabitei | reverse complement strand
TCCGCCAACAGGAATCCCGGTTTTGGGGATTTTTGTTGGTGGTGCTTATGTGCAGACTTTTGCTTTGTGCAGCTGTCCTAATAAGTGAGCGGATCCAAGCGGTTAGAAGTCGGAGCGTAAGTCTCCGCCAACAGGAATCCCGGTTTTGGGGATTTTTGTTGGTGGTGCTTAGGTGGAAGTTTCTGCTTTACGCAGTTGTCCTAGAATATTTTAAATACGCTTACATAATTAAGCATATGGGATTATAGGCGGTAGAGCAAGAAAAGTGTTCTTTAAAAATAGGTAACCCCGTTTAACTGACAATGGCTTCCAAATCCAACAATTGATCAATTTCATACGTTGGTTGAGTTGAACTTGCGTTTGGTTGGTGCTGAGGATTGAACCAGACTGAGTCGAGGCCATATGTGGCCGCCCCTAAGATATCAGAGGTCAATGAGTCACCGACTACTAATGATTCTTGTTTATTGAATCCGCTAATGTTATTGGCGATGTAGTCAAAAAATGCTGGTTCTGGTTTTTTGTGACCGATTTTTTCCGAAATAAAGACATTGTCGAAATATTTATCCAGCCCCGATTCTTTCAACCGCCGATATTGAGTTGAGGCCACGCCATTGGTGACAACGTAGAGGTGGTGATCGTGGGTTAAATCAGCTAGCAGCTTTGTGGCATTCGGGATCTGATCGTGACCTTCAGATAGGAAGGAACGATATTTTTGGCCGTAAAGGGTGCCATCGACGTTTTCCCCATAATGTTGAAAGAATAAATTAAAACGTTCATCCAGCAACGTTTCACGGCTGATTTCACCGCGCTCGTATCGACGCCATAACTGGGCGTTCAGCGAATGGTAATCCCGATAAATTTCAGGAGTCAGTGGCTTGTGGAGGCTCTGGAATAATTTTTTCAGGGCGTGCTTTTCAGATGATTGAAAATTGAGTAAGGTATCGTCGACATCGAATAATAAGGTTGAATATTTCAAGCAGAATCACTTCCGAGTTTGTAAATTTAATAAATCATAACAGAATTTCACAATGTTGAGTACTTTTTGTTGTAATTTTTGCTTATTTTAAGTAATCTAGTTGTTAAATAGATTGTGAAAACAAACCTGATTGTTGTAGTATGTGTTTAATTGATATATTAAAATTACAGACAATAAATTAATAGAGGTGTCCTTATGAGTGAAAAGAAACGTGGGTCCCAGGCCCTAATTCAATCGATGATTAACCAAGGCGTCAAATATGTGTTTGGAATCCCTGGTGCTAAAGTTGATCAACTGTTTGAAGACTTGAAGTATAGCGACGATCCAAGAACCCCGAAGCTGATTGTCACCCGTCATGAGCAAAATGCCGCCTTTATTGCGGCGGGGATTGGCAGATTAACCGGCAAACCAGGAGTGGTTGCGACAACATCCGGCCCAGGAGTTTCGAATTTGGTTACCGGACTGATGACGGCCACGGCTGAAGGGGATCCAGTTATTGCGTTGGGTGGTCAGGTGCCAAGGGATGACCTTGCCCGGATGACTCATCAAAGTATTCCCAGTAAGGAATTAATGGTGAATGCCGCCAAGAGCAGCGTGGAAGTTCAGGATGCCAATAATGTTTCCGAAGCTTTTTCCAATGCTTATACAACGGCGGTGTCGCCTAAAGCCGGCGCAACCTTTTTATCACTGCCAGCGGACGTATTGAGTGATGAAACTGACCGGCCGGAGATTGCCCCATTGAAGCGTGGAGACGAAGGTCGGGCATCCGACAAAACGATTAAGCAGATTTCGGAGATGGTGAAGAATGCCAAATTACCGGTGATTTTTGCCGGGATGCGGGCTTCTACGCCTGAAGTGACCAAAGCACTGCACGCCCTTCTGCGAGAAGTATCGTTGCCGGTTGTCGAAACCTATCAAGGAGCCGGCGTGGTTTCCAGGCAGCTTGAAGACCGTTTCTATGGGCGGGTCGGTTTGTTTAGAAATCAAATTGGCGATACCCTGTTGAAACGAAGTGACTTAGTACTGGCAATCGGTTACGATCCGGTTGAATATGAAGCTCGTAACTGGAACCTGGAGCATAACAAGCAAATCGTCAACATTGATACAGTGGCGCCGGAAATCTCCACTAATTACCAACCGGACGTAATCGTTGAATCAAACATCGAAAACACGATTGATGCCTTGACTGATACTTTTACAGGAGAGTTTGACCTATCTTTTCAAGTTACCAAGACCCTCGATGATTTACGAGAAGAATTTTCATCAGAACGGGAAGTGCCAAAGAATGTTACTCCGGGTCGAGTCCACCCACTAGCTATTATTCGGGCTTTACAGGAGCGAGTCGATGATGAGACCACGGTCACGGTTGATATAGGAAGTCACTATATTTGGATGGCCCGTTATTTCCGGATCTATCGGCCCCGTCATTTGCTCTTCAGTAATGGGATGCAGACCCTGGGAGTTTCACTGCCATGGGCAATTGCAGCAGCGTTGACTCGTCCGGAACAACCAGTGGTTTCGGTTTCCGGTGATGGGGGCTTCTTGTTCTCAGGCCAGGAATTGGAAACGGCCGTCCGATTGAAGCTCAATATTGTGCAAATTATTTGGACCGATGGTTACTACGATATGGTGAAGTTCCAGGAAATTGCCAAGTATGGTAAGGATGCCGGCGTTGATTTTGGACCCGTTGATTACGCTAAATACGCTGAAAGCTTTGGTGCCAAAGGGCTGCAGGTTACCGGGCCAGATGACCTAGGTAAAGTTCTTGATGAAGCATTTCAGACAAAAGGACCAGTAGTGGTTGACATTCCAGTTGATTATAGTGATAACATTAAGTTAAAATCCGCTTTAATGAAGGATATCTTAAATTGAACACTAAGGAAGTTGTCAAATGTCAAAATACACTACTTTGTATCAACACGGAACGTTAGCGTTATTGGTGCCAGGCCTACTCGAAGGGACGATCACAATGGGGCAGCTGCTCAAGCGTGGCGATACCGGAATTGGGACTGGCGAAGGGCTGGATGGCGAGCTGATTATTCTTGACGGTAAGCCCTATCAGGTGAACTCAAGGGGAAAAGTAACGGTAGTTTCAGATAAATTTAAGCTGCCATTTGCCAATGCCCATTTTGCCCGTTACTCACCATTGGCGGAGCTGGAAAACGTGGAACAGGACGATTTGAACAAGCAGATGCTGGCATTGAGTCGAGCTGAAAACACGTTTTTTTCGCTTAAAGTGACAGGAACCTTTGCAGACATTAAAACGCGGGCAGTGGTCAAGTCTGAGCCGCCATACAGTACCTTGGCTGAAACCGCAAGAAAACAGAGCATTTTTACTCGCGATCAAATTGATGGCACATTGATTAGCTACTATTCGCCACAGTTGTTCAACGGGGCCGCAGTGGGTGGCTTTCACCATCACTTCATGTCGGATGATCGAAAGTTTGGTGGTCATGTGCTTGACTTTCGTTTAGTAAAAGGTGAAGTTTCTTATCAACTATTCGATACCCTGGAGCAGCATCTACCGGTTGATAACAAGGCCTACATGGAACATGATTTTGAGAAAGATGATATTGAAGGAAGCATCCAGGCATCCGAATAATCATAAATGCTTGATTATGATATCCACGATTTTAATTACTGAAAACTAGCTTTTAGTAAAATTTATTTATATATTAGTAAAAAATAACCTTCACTTCAAATGCCGAAGTGGAGGCCTTTTTATGCTTACTTTTAATTTATTCGTAAGATAAATAGAGTTTATAGTTGATTTGTACGTATAAATGCTTTAATATATCATCTTGTAAGCGCTGCATGATTTCAATAATTTTTATGTGCGTCAGTTAATTGTTAATGTAAGCGTTGTTATACCGGTGATGTGGAACTGATACTGACATAAGTTTTATAATAAAAATTTGTTCGATTTATTATGCAACCCCTTTCAACCCTTTCGAAACGGGAAGCAAAATCGACTAAAGAGACTTTTTAGGTTAAGGAGAATGAATATGGAAAAGGTTGTTACAAAAGAAAAGAAAATCTCAAGCAGCTTTATTTATTTCTTTGGTTCCTTTGGTGGAATCCTGTTTGGTTATGATATTGGAGTTATGACGGGTGCCTTACCGTTTCTGCAAACGGACTGGGGCCTTCAAAATAATGCCACCGTTGTCGGTTGGATCACTTCTGCAGTGATGCTGGGGGCCATTTTTGGTGGAGCAATCGCTGGTCAGTTATCTGATAAGCTGGGAAGAAAAAAGATGATTTTACTTTCTGCTGTCATCTTCATGCTTGGCTCCGTTCTCTCCGCAATGTCCCCCAATGATGGCCAATATTATTTAATTGCTGTCCGGGTTTTCTTGGGATTAGCTGTTGGGGCTTCTTCGGCACTGGTACCGGCCTATATGTCTGAAATGGCCCCTGCTAAGATGCGGGGTCGCTTGACTGGCATTAACCAGACAATGATTGTTTCCGGAATGCTGCTCTCATACGTCATGGATTTCTTATTGAAGGATCTGCCTGAAAACTTTGCCTGGCGCTTGATGCTCGGCTTGGCTGCAGTACCAGCATTGATCCTGTTCGCAGGGGTTTCTTTCTTACCTGAATCACCACGTTTCTTGGTTAAAAGCCATCGGGTGGACGATGCTCGCACAGTGCTTAGTTACATTCGCGATAATGACAAAGAAATTGATACTGAATTAGCTCAAATTCAACAAACTGCTGCTGAAGAAAAGAACGTTTCAAAAGCAACTTCATGGAGAACAGTCTTTAGCGGTAAATATCGTTACTTAGCAATTGCCGGGATTGGAGTGGCTGCATTCCAGCAGTTCCAAGGCGCAAATGCAATTTTCTACTACATCCCTTTGATCGTTGAAAAGGCAACCGGTAGTGCCGCAAGTTCTGCGTTGATGTGGCCAATTATTCAAGGAATTCTGTTGGTCATCGGTTCATTAGTATTCTTGGCAATCGCTGATAAATTTAAACGAAAGACGCTCCTTATCCTGGGTGGGACAGTAATGGGACTCTCATTTATTCTCCCAACAGTTATCAAAGTCTTGATGCCAAGTGCCAGTCCAATGGTGATTGTGGCATTCTTGAGCCTATATGTGGCAGCCTACTCATTCACTTGGGCACCATTAACTTGGGTAATCATCGGTGAAGTCTTCCCACTCGCCATTAGAGGTCGGGCTTCAGGTGCCGCTTCATCAGCAAACTGGATCGGATCGTTTGCGGTTGGTCTGCTCTTCCCAATTATGACAGCAACAATGCCTCAAGACGCCGTATTTGCAATCTTTGGTGTCATCTGCCTATTGGGTGTTTGGTTTATCAAGGCTTGTGTCCCTGAAACCAAGGGTCGCAGCTTGGAAGAAATTGAAGACGAAGGAACAAAATCAAAATAAATAAGTATCCATAATATTGTTAAAGTTGTTATGGCCTCAAACTAGGCTATCATTATGTTAAGAGCAATCTAAAACCACCTGAATTACCCGGAAAGGGGTGTCAGGTGGTTTTTTACTTACATAAATTAAGTTGGAAGATTTAAATTGATTATTAATTAGCTAACAATATCTACTGGGCCGTGATCGTCAACGTGATCACCGTGAACATGTTGAAGACGACCATTTACCAGGTAATCTATGTGGTCGCCATGAGGGACCTGTTGGTGACCGCAAAATTCGTTGTGAATTTCGCCTTCCATCGGATGTTCGCCATCAGGATTTTGTACGGAAACTTCAATCTTACATTCGTCCCAATGATCTTCGTGTTTATGATGGAGATGGCCATTTGCTTCAACAAAGTCAATGTGATCATGGTGAAGAATTTTCGTGTGCCCACAATGTAAACTATGGGTATGGTTTGGGTTAACTTCTGCTTTTGGATCTGTTATATTTGAACTGTAATTAACAATTCAGGAAACTGTGACATTAGTCTGCGGGGTATTTATGAATGCAACTTGGCTTTTTACTGTTATATTGATAAGACTTGCGACAAACGGCTGATCTCAGAATTTAAGCAAAAAAGGAATGCATTCCAAACCAGGATGCATTCCTTTTTTTAAATTGAATTCTGGGATCAAATCGCCTTTCGTCCCAATCCCTGAATTTACTAGTTCACGATTAACAATTAACTTCACAAGCAGAGTAATCTTTCAGATACATGCCATTTTGTAGATACTTATCAGAAATTTTCGGGTTGATATCAATACCGATTCGTTGTAATACCGTTTCCGCAAGGGGCGCAAACCACTGCCGGTATTTGTAAATATAGCACAATAAGACATTCCCATGTTGAACTTGGGGGCCAAGTAGAAAGACGTTTGGCGAAATGGTAGATTCGTCACTTTTTGTTAAGAGTGGTCGATCATTATAATTGATGAATAGATTGGCAATTAGTGGACTTTGATAACAAGCAAATCCCGTTGCGAAAATGGGGCGCTTATTGGTTTTGGTAAGCGTACCATCTCTAAAAAGTAGTCGATACTCATCATCAATTTTATTGATTGCCAAGACTGTCTTGTCCTCATTGAGCTGGATAAAAGATCGATATTTTTGATAGCCGGCAGAAGTGTAAGTGGATAAACGTTTACTGGGATCAGGATTTGTTGAAGTGGCACTGCTGTCACTAGCGAAAAGGTAACTGTGAATGTTCCGTTTGGCTAGGTGAATGGCGACATCAAAGGCGGCTTCATTGCCACCGATAATTAGTTGAGGCCCATTTACAGGCAACTCATCGTAATTCTTTAAGTTGGCGTAGTGGATTCCATGGGCGGCACCAGGAATGTTAGGCGTGTACGGATAAGCGTAGTCGCCAATTGCGATGAAGACATACTGAGCTGTTAAGATCGTGTCGTCTGACAACTTTAACTCATAGGATTCGTCTGGTAACAGCCGAATGAGTTTAACTTCAGTATGGGTTCTAACTGATAATTCGAGTTTTCTGGCGAGTTCTTTAAGATAATGAGCGTATTGAATTCCGGATAAGTGTTCATTACCTTCGCTATAGGCTGGCGAAGTATCAGGAACAACTGCGTTTAAATCTGGGAAGCCAAAACCATTAGTTGTGAAAGATGGTGAAATTAAGTGAGTTTCTGGGTTCCATTTGGTAAAAGTGTCGCCAACTTCACCCTTCTCTAAAACAACAAAATCTCGAAAGCCATAAGACTTGAGAGTGACCGCAAAGCCAATTCCTGCGGCACCGGCACCAATGATTGCAACTGAAACTTGTGCAGACATATTTTTCAATCCTTTCTTAGGGTAACGAGATGAGTTGCTAACAAGCTGATTACAGCCCCAATTATTGTGATTCCCGAAATGACGAGAATTGCTAATAGTTTAACACTGGCAAAGCGAATATTGCCAAAGATTAGCCCAGTAGCGCCACCGTGGTTGATTTTGGTGTTTGCCATCAGTATGAGACCAAAGGTGCCGATTAAGCCACCGATGCCATTAATGGTAAATGAATCAACAGCGTCGTAGAGCCGGTCTGTCTGGTTTGTGAAATGGGTTGCCAAATGACAAATAATGCCGCTGACAAATGTAATGATGCCGATTGAAAGCGGTGAAACATAGCCGACAGCCGCCGTGCTGGTTACGAGACCAGTAAGGATACCATTAACAAGGTCGTCGAGAGTTACTGGCTTATTTTGATCAGTTAACGGGATAATCCAACCTAGGCTAGCGGCGATGATTGCGATCAACGTATTGGTTACAATCAAGCTGCCGTAATTTTGCCAACTACCTGCCGGTGCCAAATTAAAGCCAAACCAGCTAGTGATAACAAATAGAATGGCAACATACTTAAATAATGCATTATCAGAGCCCTGTGGATTTTGAGGCCGCTTAATAAAAAGTGCCAAGACCAGACTGGTTAGGCCAGCAGTGAGATGTACAACCAAACCACCTGAAAAATCAAGCGCACCGAGTTGAGCCAGATAACCAGTTGGCGACCAAATCAAATTTGCGACTGGTGCATATACCAATAACGTCCATAAGGGCACAAATGAAACAAAAAATTTCCAGGAATGCTTAGCAATGGCCGTACCTGTGAACATAACCAAGGCGTATAAGAAAAAATCTAATTGAACAAACATTGTTGGGCCGAACGATCGGCTAATGACTGGTAATGTATTTTGAGTGCCTACCTGAAATGATTCAAAGTAGCCAAAAAATAGCCAACATAAAATTCCAATTAATAATGCGAGAATCATTTCCACTAAGTGTTTTTCTGTTTGCTGTTTTGGAAAAGCTTGTGTGTAAAGTATTGGTACGAAGAAAATCATTGGGACCATTAAAACAGCACACAATAATGAAAAGTTAATTTTCACCTAAGCACCTCCGTTTACTAAGTAAATGGTAATGATTACGATTTAAAAGTATGAAACGTCTTCCCTTCCCTGTCAAGAGAAAATTTCAGTTTGTAGATGGCTGAGAGAATATTTAATCATTTTGACTAGACGGATTGATAATTGATATGTATAATAAAAAGTAACCATTACCATTTAAACCTTCGTAAACGATATTTTCCCTGCTGATACTTTCAAACTAAACGCTACTCCATCTATTTCTTAACTTTTTGTGATGCTGTAATATCAGTTTATCGAAGTCCTTACCCAATTAATCAATATTGGAATGGCTGGTTAGGTCACTTTTCTATTTAGGTTCTACAATATCTGTTGTTGGTAATAGATTTTATCTATTACTGATGACAGATTTTTTGTTTCTCGTTAGAATAAA
>NZ_JAHPPD010000055.1 GCF_019061365.1 Lentilactobacillus dabitei | reverse complement strand
TCAAGGTCAAAACAAAAAGAGCCCTAATCACAAAGTGATTAGAACTCGAATTTAGTTTCACCAACAACAGTTGACGAAGAGTCTTTTTTTTAATATCAAATCGGCTGTTCACGGTGGAATCTCGTTTTAATCATGCCCTTTTTGTGGTATTATGTAGTGTAACTTTCTTGATATGTGAGGGATTTTTGATGATTGCTGGAATTGGAATTGATATTACTGAAATGGATAGAATCAAGGGTGCAGTTGAGAAAAATCATCATTTCATTAACCGGGTATTGACGGAGGCTGAAATTCAGCAATTGGATTTGTTGTCTGAAAAGCGACGTTATGAGTATATCGCTGGTCGCTTTTCTGCAAAAGAATCATATTCCAAAGCATATGGTTCCGGTCTGGGCAAAAAAGTTCGGTTTCAAGACTTAGCAATTCTCAACAATCAAGACGGTAAACCAATCGTTTATACTCATCCATTTGACGGAAATGCGTTTGTGTCGATATCTCATACCGACAGTATGGTAATAACCCAAGTTATTTTAGAGAATAGGTGATGAGGTCATGGTAGTCGGGACTTTAAGAAACGCGCAACTGGTGATTAATCAACAAGCTATATTTGAGAATGTTAATAATGCTAGGCAGCATACGGACAAGGGAACGGATCTATTTGTTGTTCTAAAGGCGAACGGATACGGCCATGGCGCAATTCAAGTAGCTAGAATCGCAGAAAAAGCCGGTGCCGCTGGTTTCTGTGTTGCCTTACTAGATGAAGCCCTTGCGCTTCGAAATGCCGGTTTCAACGAGCCAATCCTCGTATTAGGTATTACGGATCCAGAATTTGCAGCGATTGCTCGTGACTATCACATTTCGTTGACAGTCAGTTCTACGGAGTGGTTAAAATCAGCAGCAATTACTTTAGAACAAGTGCCAAGTGAAGTGCTGCTGAATGTTCACTTGGCGTTGGATACCGGAATGGGTCGACTCGGATTTCAATCCGCTGACGAACTAAAAGCAGCCATTCGGGTGTTAACGGATTTGCATGATGTGATGAATTTTGAAGGGATCTTTACGCACTTTGCGACTGCTGACAGTCTGGATAACGATTACTTTAATTATCAGTACGATAATTTCAATAAGTTGATGGCCGTTGTGGCTAAACGTCCCAAGTACGTTCATGTTGCTAATTCTGCAACTAGTTTGTGGCATAAAGCCTGTGACGGGAATATGATCCGGTTTGGGATAACGACCTATGGCTTGAACCCATCTGGAACTGATATTACTCAACTTCCTTATCAGATTCACCCAGCCTTATCATTGCAAGCTGGTTTAATTTATGTGAAGCTTGTCAAAAAGGGCCGGTCAATTGGGTATGGTGCCACTTATACTGCACAAGATGACGAATGGATTGGCACAGTGCCAGTGGGTTATGCGGATGGTATCCCTAGAAAGCTGCAGGGCTTTTCCGTTTTAGTTGATGGCCAGTGGTGCCCAATTGTTGGCCGGGTTTGCATGGATCAATTTATGATTAAGTTACCAAAGTCTTATGAATATGGAACACCAGTCACAATCATTGGTTATTCCGGCGACAAGCAAATTACTGTCGACGATGTTGCCAAGTATCTTGGGACGATCAGTTACGAAGTGATTTGTGGCTTTAGTAACCGTCTTAAGAGAAAATATGTGTAACGTTACTGTTTTCTGATGAGTTTCATGGTATATTAGAACGTGAAGTAATCTGAGATATAGGGGAAATTACGATGGATAAAGCAACTAATCAAAGGCATTTTTCAGTTATGATCAATGATCGAATTGCAAATCGTTTGGAGCAATTTTGTTCAACAGTTGGCCTATCCGAGAGTGCAGTCGTTGAGGTTGCAATCAATTACTTTTTTGACGACCCGCAAGTCATCAACGGATTAATGAAAGGTTATCGTGAAATGGCTAGTTTGAACCGGGAAATTAGTCATGATTTTTCTTGTTGTGAAGAAGACGCTGATGTTCATTTGACTCAGTATCGTCAAGGATTGCAAAATTTCCATTAGTTTGATTGATGACGATGGGAGGTGCAAGGGTGAGTGACACGATATTTAAGCGTGGAGACATTTTCTACGCAGATCTTTCACCTGTAATTGGTTCCGAGCAGGGAGGCATGCGACCTGTCCTGATTATTCAAAATGACATTGGTAATCATTACAGTCCAACCGTCATTGTTGCCGCAATTACTGCCAGAATTTCAAAACCAAAGATGCCAACCCATGTTGGGATTACGGTGAGCGATGGCATTGAGCGAGACTCTGTTATCTTACTGGAGCAAATCAGAACAATTGATAAGCAACGGTTGAGAGACAAGGTAACACACCTCGATAATGCGAAGATGAATAAGGTCGATAAAGCAATCAAAATCAGTCTCGGAATGATTAAGAATTAGTGAGAGATCGATACATAGAATAAAACGTAAGGAAACGCAATAATTTATGGTGTTTCTATAAGAGCTTCCGTTTAGGATCCTAATCTTGGATGCTAGACGAGAGCTCTTATAATTTTTCTCAATCAGTAATTGTGAGTGTAAATTACATTCATCATTTAAAAAAAGGCTCAAACAGTTGATCCACCAGATAAGCAAAAAGCAGTGCATTTCAAAATCAGAATGCACTGCTTTTTCACTTAAGTTCAAAGCATCTATCTCAGTCTTTGGATCTGAATGAATTATCAGGTCATATCAGGAAATTATTTATTTTCTTCCTTCAAGTTTTCAACTTCTGGAACACGGAATTCTTTCCGTTCCAATGCTGCAATAATCCGATTAAGTCGATCTTGATCAACTTCTGCGGGGAGGGTGAACATAATTCGATGAACGAGTTCGCCTTCTTGGGCATCCAATGAAATGACACTGGCAATGTTGGTGTATTTAGTGATAATTTTGGCAATTTCTTCCAAATCACCCCGTTCACCACTGGAAACGACGGTTAAGACATAGCTCCCAATATTGACATTCCAAGATTGAGAAAGCATATCGAGAAGCCGGGTATGAGTCAAAATACCGTAAAAGTTATTTCGATCATCTAAAACCGCGATGTATGGTAAATCTTTGATTGAGAAGAAGACTTGGAAAAAGGCCGAATTAACGTTAACAAATTTTGTTGCATTCTTTAATAACGTTGTAACGGGTAGTGACATGTCACCACCGCGTGATTTATGACGGTAAATATGCATTTTATAAATGTTGCCACGGAAGATTGTACCCGTTTCATCCAAGATTGGCACACAACGATAACCAGAATCTTCAAGCGTTTTGAGCGCTTCCTCCAAGGTTGCGTCCTCTTTAACAGTTACTAATCGTTCCTTGGGCTTCACAAGTGTTTTTAATAACATTTTTATTCCTCCAACTTAACCTGTATACGTTCATAATAACATACGCGCTTTTAGAAAAGTACCTTTACCAACGATCATTCTCACCAATATTTAAAATAATGAGAAAAGCAATAAAAAATGACCAAGGCAAAATGAATTACCCTAGTCATTTGTTTGAATATAAGTTAATGAAGACTTGGAATTGAAGTCATCTCAATGGTGGTTACTTTTTCAAGTTAGCCATACCACTAGTAAGGGTTTCTTTCAAAGTCTTTGCGGATGCTTGCATCTTGGCTTCTTCGTCATCGTTTAGTGGGACTTCAACGACGCTGGCAATGCCTGAACCGTTAACAACGGCAGGTGAACCAATATACAAGTCATGAAGGCCATATTCGCCATCAACAGGTGCACCGACAGGAAGGACCGTGTTTTCGTCGTGTAAGATGGCTTTGGAGATTCGCATCAAAGCAGTCGCAACACCGTAGAAAGTAGCACCTTTGCGGTTGATGATTTCGTATGCCTTGTTACGAACATCGTCTTCGATCTTCGTTAAATCATCGGTTGATAATCCAGCACGCTTGGCAGCAGTTAAGAATGGTTCGCCACCAACTCGGGCTGCAGAATAAGCGGCAAATTCTGAATCACCATGTTCACCCATAATGTAGGCATCAACTGATTGGGGGTTAAGGTTGAGCTTTTTAGCCAACGCAACTTGAAGACGGGTCGTATCCAATGAAGTTCCACTTCCGAATACGCGGTCCTTTGGAAAGCCAGAGAACTGTTGAGCGGCATAAGTCAAAATGTCAACTGGGTTTGCGGCAACCAAAATGATTCCCTTAAATCCTGAATCAACCAATGGCTTGATGATGGCTTGCATGATCTTTAAGTTCTTGTTAACAAGATCCAAACGAGTCTCACCCGGCTTCTGTGGGGCACCGGCAGTAATAACTGCTAAGTCGGCATCGGCACAGTCCTTGTAATCACCTGAATAGATATTCTTTGGGGCAGTGAACACTTGAGCATCTTCAAGATCAAGTGCGTCGCCTTCAGTACGTTTCTTGATAACATCAACGATTACAAAATCTTCGGCAAGTCCCTGTTGCATCATTGCAAATGCGTATGATGAACCAACAGCGCCATCACCAATTAATGCAACTTTTTGACGGTTCTGAGCCAAACAAATCATCTCCAAAATTTATTTTTTCATACTACAAAAGTATACCATGCAAAAGTTTATTCGTTCAGACATTTTTTCACATTTTGAAATGTTTTTTCAGAAAATAGGTTTTGAGCATTTGCAAGGCTGAATATGATATAATTGTCGCGTTAAGTTAAATCTAACAACAGCTGAACGGATCTTGTTCAGCCTTTTGTGTTGGAAGAAATGTGAGGAAAAAAGAATGAAAATGATCGTCGGCTTAGGCAACATTGGCCCTCAGTATGATCGGACCAGACACAATACAGGATTCATGGTGGTTGAACAATTTGCCCAAAGCCATGATATTAACATTAAAACCAGGAAAATGAATGCCAAGTACGGATCTGGCTTCATTAACAGTGAAAAGGTGATTGTCGTTGAACCAACGACTTTTATGAATGATTCCGGAATTGCCGTGAAACCGTTGATGGACTATTTTGATATCCCAGTCGAGAACGTTGCAATCGTGCATGATGATATGGATTTGCCGGTTGGAAAGATCCGCGTTAAAGATAAGGGGTCCGCTGGCGGCCATAACGGAATTAAGAGTATCATTGCCAATTTGGGAACCGAGAATTTTACTCGCGTGCGGGTTGGAACTGGGCATCCTGACAAAGCCAATAGTGTTGTTAACTACGTTTTGGGGCGCTTTAATAAGGATCAAGTCCCTGTATTCAAACAGGCCGCTGATCATGCAGTAAATGCATTAGACGACTGGGTAGACGGCCTTTCGATTTCTGAACTCGAAAATCGTTATAACTAGTGAAAGGACGATTGATTTGCGATTAGATCAATTATTAACGAAGATTCCCCAGTACGCTGAGATTATCTCGGGCCTAAAACCGGAGAGTCGGCAGCTGGTCACTGGAATTGGCGGATCTGCCCGGACAATTTTAATGAACAATTTAATTAACTCAACGCAGCGGCCGATCATAGTGGTCGTCGACACGCTTTTTCATGCTGACCAATTGGTGAATGATTTAGCAAATATTATTGATGATGATCAATTGTTCGAATTCCCGGTTGAAGAAATGGGAGCTGCCGAACTTGCCACCAGTTCTCCTGAATATAAATCACAACGCGTGCTGGCATTAAATAAACTGGCAAGTGGCGAACCAGCAATCATCGTGACGTCGGTCTCTGGAATTCGCAGATTGGTGCCATCCAAGTCACAATTTCTGAAAGCTAATTTAACGATTGACATGGATTCTGAATATGACCTTGAAAAGATTAAATTGCAACTTCATCAAATGGGTTATGTTTTTCAAAAATTGGTTGCCGCTCCGGGTGACTTTTCGATTCGGGGATCAATTTTAGATATCTTCCCACTTAACCATCAGGATCCTGTTCGAATCGACTTTTTCGATACCGAAGTTGACTCGATGAGAACCTTTGATGTGTCCAATCAGCGGAGTATCAAGACCATCAAGCGAATTGAGATATTACCGGCGACAGACTTGTTGATGGACAATGAACAGCGGCAGCAAGTCGTTACGCAGTTACGGCAGCGGCTGGCCACCGAGCAGAAGAAATTAGATGAAGCCCAGGCAAAAAAGCTGGCCGATCATTTGGAGCCGCAGATTGTGGATTTGGAAAATGGGCTCAGAGATCCCCAGTTATTATTATTTGCGGATAAGATTTACGATCATAATTATTCATTGATTGACTACTTGGATGATAACGGGATCGTCGTGTTTGATGATTATTCTAGGATTACAGATGCCGTTGCGCAACTTGGCAGTGATGATGACGAATGGTTGGCAGATAAGATTAAACACGCTGAGGTTCTAAAAGGGACCAGCTACACCAATGATTTTAAAAATGTGTTCAAAAAGAACCAACATGCGACGCTCATTTTGTCATTGTTTCAAAAGGGCTTGGGCCACATGCGGTTAAGCACGATTGAAGATATTACTGTCCGGCCAATGCAACAGTTCTTTTCTCAAATGCCGATGTTACGTACCGAAATTAAACGTTGGCAGAAACAAGACACAACCGTCATTATCATGGTTCAAGAAGAAAAGCGGCTGCAAAAAGTTGCCCAAACACTTTCAGATTTCGAAATCCAAGCCACCGAAACCGATCAGGACCACTTATTGGCCCACAAAGTTCAATTGATTTCAGGCAACTTAGATAACGGGTTTGAATTACCGATTTCAAATCTGGTGATTATTACTGAAAAAGAGATGTTCGGTACGGTCGTCAAAAAGCGGCCGCGGCAAACGACGTTTAATAATGCCGAACGAATTAAAAGCTATACGGACCTCAAGCCTGGCGACTATGTTGTTCATGTGAACCACGGGATTGGCCGCTATGAGGGTATGAAAACCATGGAGGTCGATGGCAAGCACCAGGATTACATGACCATTTCTTATCGGGACAGCGCAAAACTCTTTATTCCGGTAACGCAACTAAACTTAATTCAAAAATACGTCTCATCTGAGGACAAGCATCCTCGAATTAATAAGTTGGGTGGCGGTGAATGGGCCAAGACCAAGCGTAAAGTTGCTTCAAAAATTGAAGATATCGCTGATGACCTAATTGAACTGTATGCCAAACGGGGATCGGAAAAGGGTTATGCTTACCCGCCCGACGATTCGCTTCAAGCTGAATTTGAGGCAAGCTTTCCGTATACCGAAACCCCTGACCAACTGCGGAGTGCAACTGAAATCAAGCGTGATATGGAGCGTCAACACCCGATGGATCGATTGTTAGTTGGCGATGTTGGTTATGGGAAAACCGAAGTGGCATTACGAGCTGCCTTTAAAGCGATCGAAGTCGGCAAACAAGTTGCTTTTTTAGTGCCAACGACAATTTTGGCTCAGCAACATTACGAGACCATGCTTGACCGCTTTGGGGACTATCCGATTACAGTGCGGGTGCTGTCTCGATTTCAGACGACGGCCCAAGTGAAAGAAACTTTGGCTGGTTTAAAGAATGGTACCGTTGATGTGGTTGTCGGCACCCACCGACTGCTGTCTAAGGATGTCCATTTTAATGATCTGGGGTTATTAATTATTGATGAGGAACAACGGTTTGGCGTTAAACATAAGGAACGGATCAAAGAGATGCGTTCTGATGTTGACGTTTTGACACTCACTGCTACGCCAATTCCGAGAACTTTGAACATGTCGATGATGGGCGTTCGGGATTTGTCGGTCATTGAAACGCCCCCGTCTAACCGTTATCCGATTCAAACATATGTCATTGAGCAGAATGCCGGAACCATTCGTGAAGCAATCGAACGGGAAATGTCTCGGGGCGGTCAGGTCTTTTACCTTCACAATCGAGTGGAGGATATTGAACGAACGGTTGAACAAATCAGTGCGTTGGTGCCTGAAGCCAGGGTTGGCTATATTCATGGTCAAATGTCTGAAAACCAGATGGAAGATATTTTGTATGACTTCATTAATGATGAGTACGACGTCCTGGTTACGACAACAATTATTGAAACGGGAGTCGATATTCCTAATGTCAACACCTTGTTCGTGGAAAACGCCGATCGAATGGGCTTATCTCAGCTTTATCAACTGCGGGGCAGAATTGGCCGGAGCAGCCGGGTGGCTTATGCATACTTTATGTACAAGCCCAATAAAGTGTTAACAGAGATTGGTGAGAAGCGGCTTGAAGCCATTCGGGACTTCACTGAGTTGGGGTCCGGCTTCAAAATTGCGATGCGAGATCTGTCCATTCGTGGAGCAGGCAACTTGCTTGGAAAGCAACAGCACGGGTTCGTTGACTCTGTTGGTTATGATTTATATACCCAAATGTTGTCTGACGCGGTTGCCAAAAAACGAGGCAAGAATTTTGAATATAAAACCGATGCCACAATTGAGCTGGACCTCGAAGCTTATCTTCCAAGTGATTATATTGAAGATAATCAGCAAAAAATTGAAATCTATAAGCGGATTCGCCAAATCGAAAACCAGGATCAATTGAACGAAGTGAAGGATGACTTAGTGGATCGTTTTGGTGACTACAACGAAGTCGTTGGCAACCTATTAGATATCGCAGAGCTGAAGATGTATGCAGATTATGCCTTAGTTAAGAAGATTCATCAGGCTGCGCCAAAAGTGACGATCACTTTTTCTCCACGGGCGAATGCGGCATTTGAAAGTAAGGAATTACTGGAAGCAATTTCCAAAACTAAGTTCCGAGCAACGATCAATACAGAGAATGATCAATATGTGATTCAATTGACAGTCCAGCCGAACATGAAGAATTGGTTGGCGCAAATGATTTCGCTGGTGAAGCAGCTCACCGAAACCCGCCATGCACATTATGCGGCGAAGGTAAAAGCGGATGAAAAATAAATCCAAGAGAAAACAAGTATTGGCAGGAACGCTACTGCTTACCGTTGCTTCCTTCGTCGCCAAGTTATTAAGTGCCGTGTATCGAATCCCCTTTCAAAATATGGTTGGAAACATTGGTTTTTATGTCTACCAACAAATTTACCCGATTTATGGAATTGGGATGACGTTTGCACTGACGGGGTTGCCGGTTTTTATATCTAAATTAGTGGCGGATACCCCCGATCCAAATGATCAAATTGCGCTCGTGCAGCGTATTCAGACTGTTTTAGTGGTGATTTGTGGATTTATCTTTTGTATCCTACAATTTGGGGCTGGAATTGTGTCCCATGCCATGGCTGATAATCAATTACAGCCCGTTATTCAAGCGGTTAGTTGGATGTTTCTGTTAATTCCATTTCTTTCTAGCTGGCGGGGTTATTTCCAGGGTAAATTGAATATGAAGCCGACCGCGTATTCTCAAGTTGTTGAACAAGTCATCCGAGTAACAGTCATTTTGGCCGTGGCATTTTGGGCCGCCCGAAGTTTAGTTAACCCATATAAAATGGGGACGATTGCAATGCTTTCAGCACCGATTGCCGGGTTGGCTGCCCTGATGATTGTGAGGAGCTGGGTGAAAAAAATCGATGTTCCCAGGCCGATCAAACCAGATCAGACAGCTCATTTATTACATCGAATATTGTTGGAAGGCGGTACGATTTGCCTAGTCACGGCCGTGATGTTACTGCTCCAATTGGTCGATTCGTTTACCCTGGTGTCAGGGTTGCGGGATATTGGCTATTCGCTGGCGCATGCACAGAATTTGAAAGGGATTTATGATCGTTCTCAGACAATGGTTCAAATGGGGCTGGTAGTCAGTACTGCTTCTGTGACTGCGGTAATGCCTAGCTTGGCAGTCGCCAACAAGAAGACCCAGGATGTAACTTTTGGGCACATTGCAACGACTAGTTTTCGCGTTAATTTTGCGTTATCGCTTGCGATGAGTGTGGGGTTATTTGTGTTAATGCCCCAAATTAACACACTGCTATTTTCAAGTGGGAAACTTAATTTGACAATCAGCGTCTATTGCCTAAGTATTGTGTTTGCGAGCATGTTGTTTGTTGCCAATACGATTCTCCAGAGCAAGAATATTTATACCCCGGTCATGGTAGCAATTATCATTGGGTTTCTCTTCAAGATTCTGACCAACCGGTTAGCGGTGGACCACTTTGGCATCATTGGGTCGAGTTATTCAACTGTCGCGAGCCTGATAATCATGTTGGTTGTTCTGATGACGATGACCAGTCATGAATTGCGGAAATTATTTTCTGGACAACAGTTTGGAAAATTGGTCCTGATCTTAATTGTAATGGCTGCCAGCGTTTGGCTGGTTGCAACCGGGGTCAATTTGGCGGATCTGGTTAAGAATAGTCGTCTGGAATCGTTTGTAATTACGGTGATCTGTGTGCCGCTTGGAATAGGAATCTTTTTCATCGGTTGCAAATGGCTGAATGTTTTTACATTACGTGAATGGCTGACAATCCCAATGGTTAGCCGATTCATCAAAATTAAAGGAGCAAATTCTAATGAGAATTGATAAATTTCTGAAAGTTTCCAGAATCATCAAGCGCCGTTCTGTCGCCAAAGAGATTGCTGACAAGGGTCGGATCTTGATCAACGGTAAAGTCGCTAAATCATCCTCTGATGTGAAGTCTAACGACGAAGTCACCATTAAGTTTGGTAACAAAACATTAACGATTTTAGTTAAAGAGTTACTTGATACAACTAAAAAAGATGATGCTCAACGAATGTATGAGATTACCTCAGAAAAGTATGAACGCGATTACAAAAACGAATAATTAAATTAATAAACCTCCGGAATTGCATGGACAAATTGTATATTGTTGGTATAATTTATTCATAGAATGTGTGATTAAATCGGGGGATTTAGTATGACATCAGAACATGGCAAAATTAAAAAGTTGGAAAACGACTTCACCAAACGCCGCGAAATTGAAATGAGTCAAAATCAGGCCGTGACAATGTTGAGCAATCGACGTAAGAAACGGGCATTGATGATTATTGGAATTTTTTCTTTATTCGTAATTGCTTTTGCCGTGCAAATTGTTCGTGCCAAAGTGAATTACGCTGATGTCAATGTTCAAATCACTCGCCAAGAAAAGAAATATCAACATCAAAAGGCGATTAGCAAAGTGTTGCATGCTGAGGTCGCTCAGTTAAATGATAAGAGTTACGTGGAAAAAATTATTCGCGATCGCTATTATTACACTAAACCTGGGGAAACGGTATACAGTTTCCCCAATCAAGCGCCTAAAGATGTTAACGATGACGATGCAGAATGACCTTTAACCGGCTGAACAAAACCATTGTTTTGATCACAGCCGGTTTGTTGTGTCTTTGGTAATTTTGATGAATTGCTTTGAGCAGGCAGGCCTAAATTGTTTGCACGACTGAAAGCAAAATATGCTATACTTGAAACACTATCACAGTAGGAGGAACATATTTTTACATGGCAATTGAAGTTGGGGAAAAAGTAACTGGAAAAGTTTCAGGAATTACAAATTTTGGTGCATTTATTGATTTAGGTGACCATCGAACTGGATTAGTCCATATTAGTGAGGTTTCCGACGGATTTGTTAAAGATATTCATGATGTATTAAAAGTTGGCGATGAGGTAACTGTTAAAGTCCTTAAAATTGATGGCAATAAGATCAGCCTTTCAATTCGTAAAGCTTCTGAATCACATCATGCAGAGCCATCTCACGGTGAACATCAACGTCACGAATCACATGAAAGCCATGACAATCACGAGCGCCGTGGTGGTCATTCACATAATAATTCAAATCATAATGCCCATTCGAGCAATCATCCAGAAAGTTTTGACGATATGATGTCTGGATTCCTTAAGGAAAGTGAAGATCGTCTGTCAACTCTTCGAAAGAACACTGAAGGTAAGCGTGGTGGCCGTGGTGGCCGTCGCAGCTAAGTTATTTAAGAGTTGAGCGGTCAATCATGATCGAATTTCCCGAATGATGAAGATTGACCAGTAATTGATCGTTGAATAACAAAGGGGACTGGAATCCAGACGAAAGTGTGGTCCAGTTCCTTTGTTATTGACAGGAGGTTTTTGTGGATCTGCAAGAAAAGTTTAGTCGAATAGTTTCTCAAAACCACTGGTGGCAGCCGGGGCAACCGGTGGTCATTGCCGTATCAACGGGTGTCGATTCCATGACTTTACTTCATTTGATTGCGGGGTTAACGAATGGCCAGCCAAAAATAATTGTTGCTTATGTTGATCACCAACTGCGGCCCGCCAGTAAACGGGAAACAGCCTTTATTCATCAGTTTTGCAAAGCACATGGTATCGCGTTGGCCGCCACTAAATGGCCAATGTCTGAGCACCCAAATAATGGAATTGAGGCCGCAGCCAGAACGTTTCGGTATCATTTTTTTAAACGGGTCTTGAAAGAATACCACGCCAACGTTTTGTTAACCGCACATCATGGCGATGACTTAGTCGAAACAGTCATCATGAAGCTGATCCGAGGTGGGCAATTGGAATCCCTGATTGGTATCTCTTCCACCCGGCCTTTTGCTACGGGGATGATTATTCGGCCACTGTTGCCGTTTAGCAAAATGACTATCCGAGATTTTGCTGTTGCCCACCACATCCAATGGTTTGAAGACAAAACCAATAGTCAGTTGACTGTACAAAGAAATCGGATCCGCCATCAGGTTGTGCCGCTGTTAAAAAAAGAGAATCCACAATTGTTGATGCACGTGTTGGATTATTCAAATCAGCTGCAAACGACGATTCAGTCACTCAATGAATTACTGAGCCGACAAGTTGACCAGGTTTGCGTATTTGGTGATCAACAAGTAAGCATTGCACTTCAAAAGTTGAGAAACGATTCTGACAATGTTAGAATTTCGGTGATCAAAATGATCCTGTTGGACCGACTTCAGATTGAGGATGTTTCGGTCAAACAGCTTCAAAATATTTTGAAGTTGATTGATAATCCTAAGAAGCCCCAGGGCGAGATTGATCTCGCAAATCAGTGGCGGGCAGTCAAGCGGTATCAACAGTTAATAATTACTAAAAAAAGCCTAAATCCAGCGACAAATTGTGAAAACAAAACTGGATTTATGGTAATATTAGATCGTTGGTATTCAATTGGAACCGGTTATCAATTTGGCATCTTCTCTAGTCGCCCTGAGAATCAGCAACAAAAAATCACCGAGTTTCGATTGTCTCGGATCGATTTACCACTGAATATCGCTTCTCCGAGGCCCGGTGATAGGCTTCAGCTGAAGGGCGGCGGCAGCCAAAAAGTGAGCAGAGTTTTGATTAATGCCAAGGTGCCCAATGAAGTGCGTGAACGTGTCAGGTTATTACAAACTTCACAACACCAAACTTTAGCTGTCCTTGGCGTCAAAAGTGTTTCAATTACCCAATCCATCGAAAATGGACAAACATTATACTTAGTTGAAAAAGGTCAAATTAACTTTTTAAAGGGAAAAGGAATTAAAAATGGATAACGATATCTTAAAAGTTTTATATAGTCAGGAACAGATTAGCGAAGCCTGTCATCGACTTGGCAAGCAGATTCAACAAGAATATCAGGGTAAATTTCCAGTTGTCATTGGCGTGTTGAAGGGTGCCACGTTCTTTATGACTGACATAGTCCGAGCAGCCGATACATACATGCAAATTGATTTTATCGATGTATCCAGTTATCATGGCGGAACGGAATCATCTGGGGATGTCGAGCTGATTACGGATATCAACACGGATGTTTCAGGCCGAGACGTTGTGATCGTTGAAGATATCGTTGATACAGGGCAGACACTTAAGTTCCTTTTGGACACACTAAAAGCTCGCGGGGCAAGTACCATTAAGGTCTGTTCGTTGTTGGATAAGCCTGCCAGACGAACAGTTGACGCCCATGCCGATTACATTGGTTTTGAGGTTCCAAATGAATTCGTGGTGGGTTATGGTTTGGATTATGATGAGAAGTATCGTAACCTTCCATACATTGGTGTCTTGAAGCCAGAAATTTATACAAACAATTAATGGTCAAAAAAGGTCAATTGTGGTAGTATCTTGACTATCAACATGAAATAATATTTTTGAGGAGGACGTTGATGAACTCGAATAAAAATGGGCTTTTCCGAAATAGTCTGTTTTACATTGTCATATTCTTATTGGTAATGGGTGTCTTTTACTTCTTTAGTGGCAGTAATAACAACAATACTCAGTCACAAGAGATTCAATCCAGCCAATTTGTTAAGAATTTAAAAGATGACAAAGTAAAAAGCTTTTCAATTCAGCCTTCAGGTGGCGTCTATAAGATTACAGGAACTTATAGACAAGGCCAAAAGGCAAAGGTCGCCACTGGATTTTTGATTGGTGGTAACCAAAGTCAATCGAAAGAAGTTACGAAGTTTTCCACAACAGTTCTCGAGAATAACTCCTCAATTGCTGAAATTACCAAGGCATCACAGGCTAACAATGTCAAAATGAACGCTAAGCCAGAGGAATCCAGCGGTTTCTGGGTTAATCTTTTAGTTTACGTTTTACCACTACTATTGTTTGTTTGGTTCTTCTACATGATGATGGGCCGAGCAGGTGGCCAAGGCGGTGGCAACAACGGTGTGATGAAGTTTGGCAAGTCTAAGGCCAAACCTGCCGATAGTAAGCAAAACAAGGTTCGTTTCTCGGATGTTGCAGGTGAAGAGGAAGAGAAACAAGAGCTTGTCGAAGTTGTTGAATTCTTAAAAGATCCACGTAAATTCACAACTTTGGGAGCTACCATTCCTCATGGTGTGTTACTTGAGGGGCCTCCTGGTACTGGTAAAACATTGCTGGCCAAAGCCGTTGCTGGTGAAGCCGGCGTGCCGTTCTACTCAATCTCTGGTTCTGATTTCGTTGAAATGTTTGTTGGTGTTGGTGCCAGCCGTGTTCGTGACTTGTTCGATCAAGCCAAGAAAGCTGCTCCAGCCATCATCTTCATTGATGAAATTGATGCCGTAGGCCGACGTCGTGGTGCCGGTATGGGTGGTGGTCACGATGAACGTGAACAAACCCTTAACCAATTACTGGTTGAAATGGATGGTTTTAGCGGTAACGAAGGAGTTATTGTTATTGCCGCTACCAACCGTGCCGATGTTTTGGATCCAGCTTTAACCCGTCCTGGTCGTTTTGATCGGAAGATTCTGGTTGGTCGACCTGATATTAATGGCCGTGAAGCTATTTTGAAGGTCCATTCTAATAACAAACCTTTGGCAAATGATGTTGATCTCCATGAGATCGCTAAACAAACTCCCGGATTCGTTGGTGCCGATTTGGCTAACTTATTGAACGAAGCTGCGCTGCTTGCCGCTCGTCGTAATAAGTCGCAAATTGATGCCAGTGATATCGATGAAGCCGAGGATCGGGTCATTGCCGGTCCTGCCAAGCGGAATCGAGTCATTTCGAAAGAAGAACGAGAAACCGTTGCTTATCATGAGGCTGGTCATACAGTTGTTGGCTTAGTCTTGAATGACGCACGGGTTGTTCATAAAGTAACAATTGTCCCTCGTGGTCGTGCTGGCGGTTATGCCATCATGCTGCCTCGAGAAGATCAACAGTTGATGTCTAAGAAGGATGCCATGGAACAGATGGCTGGTTTAATGGGTGGTCGTGCTGCTGAAGAAATTATCTTCAAATCACAATCATCTGGTGCTTCTAATGACTTTGAACAAGCGACTAATATTGCTCGGGCAATGGTGACCCAGTATGGGATGAGTAAACGATTAGGGCCAGTTCAATTGGAAAATCCTGCACAGGATACCTATGGCCCTCGTTATTCTCAAGCAACCGCTGCGGCCGTTGATGATGAAGTTCGTCGATTGACTAATGAAGCCCATGAAACGGCTACTAAGATTATTGATGAACATCGTGATAAGCATAAGATTATTGCTGAAGCTCTTTTGAAGTACGAAACGTTGGATGAGAAACAGATTTTGTCTCTCTGGAACACTGGTAAAATGCCTGAAAGTTCTAAGACCAATGATTTCCCAAGCGAACGAGCAGCTACTTTTGAAGAAGCTAAACGAGAATTGGAACGTAAGGAAGCAGAACGTCAAGCTCAAATGGAAAAGGATCATACTCAAGGTGAATCATCATCTTCTGATGGCACTCAACCAAATGACACCAGTAATGCTTCTCAGCCAGACAGTTCAAGCCAAAGCGATAGTCAACACCATGATGACAATAACGAATAATTAAATATCAAAATGAGTTTAGGATGGTTGACATCTCTAAGCTCGTTTTTATTATGACGGGAGTGTATTTTATTGGACGATTATTTAGTTAAGGCAACATCAACGGATGGCCTTTTTAGAGCATATGCTGTAAATGCCAAGCAAACGGTCGCAACGGCCCAAAAGGATCATCATACCTCTGCGGTTTCCTCAGTTGTCTTAGGGAGGGTATTGATTGCCACAACCATGTTGGCAACCTCGGTCAACAAAAATGATGAAGCGATCACCGCAAAGATTAATGGTAAGGGAATGACAGGTGAGATTGTTGCAGATTCAGATGCCGATGGTCATGTAAAGGGCTTCATGCACAATCCACAGGTTCCGGTCACCAATGATGCTGGTCAGGCAATGACTATCGGCGAGGCCGTTGGAACGGACGGCTTTGTGGAAGTTACCCGTACTTCTGAAGGTGAAGATCCTTATACCAGCTCAGTACCGTTAACTTCTGGGGAAATTGGTGATGATTTTACGTATTACCTGGCACAATCCGAACAAGTCCCCTCTGCAGTTGGCGTTTCAGTGACGATTGATCAAAAGGGTGGAATTGAGACAGCTGGTGGTTATCTCATTCAAGTACTTCCGGGTGCCAAGGATGAAGCTATCACAAAGATTGTTAATCGGATCAATGCATTACCAGCAATTTCTGAAATATTAAAGACAGATGAATTGCCTGAATCTATCTTGGAACACATCTTTGGTAAGGGGAATCTTCATTTCTTGAACAAGATGCCAGTTGAATTTTATTGTAATTGTTCAAAAGTTAAATTTGGCCGCGATCTTGAGGGGCTCCCGGTGCCTCAACTTGAAACCATGCTCAAAGAAGACAAGGGAACTGATGTCACCTGCAATTTCTGTCAATCCAAATATCACTACAATGAAGATGAACTGGCAACGATAATTGCCGCTGCAAAATCCCGATCCCAAAAATCGGAATAGCTACTCATCCCACTCAATTTGTGATAAGATAGCAAACGGATTTTATGACGAATGACATTAGAATTTTGAGGTGAAATTATGGAATGGAAAATTGGCGATGTGACGATTCCTAATCGTTTGGTTGTTGCCCCAATGGCTGGGGTGACCAATTCTGCATTTAGAATTATTTGTAAAGAGTTTGGTGCTGGACTGGTTGTTTGCGAAATGATTTCTGATCGTGGAATTATGTATAAGAATCAGAAGACATTGGATATGATGTTTGTTGATCCTAAGGAACATCCAATGAGTATCCAAATTTTTGGCGGGACTAAAGAAACCCTGGTTCAAGCTGCCAAATTTGTTGATCAGAATACCGCTGCCGACATTATTGATATTAACATGGGCTGCCCAGTGAATAAGGTGGTTAAAACCGATGCAGGCGCTCGCTGGTTGCTGGATCCTAAGAAGGTCTACGAAATGGTTTCTTACGTCACAGACGCTGTTAAGAAGCCGGTTACGGTCAAAATGCGAACTGGTTGGGACGAAGACCATATTTTTGCAGTTGAGAATGCTCTTGCCGCTCAAAAAGCTGGGGCGGCTGCTTTGGCGATGCATGGTCGGACTCGCAAACAAATGTATATGGGCCATGCTAACTGGGATATTCTCAAGCAAGTTGCAAATGAGTTGACGATTCCGTTCATGGGCAATGGGGATGTGAGGACCCCTCAGGATGCCAAAAAGATGTTGGATGAAGTCGGTGCTGACGCTGTCATGATGGGTCGGGCAGTTGAAGGCAATCCCTGGATTTTGAAGCAAACTAAGTACTATTTGGAAACTGGTGAAATGTTGCCTGAACCAACTCCTGCTGAAAAAATTGCAACTGCAAAAGAGCATCTTCATCGATTGGTTGAACTCAAGGGCGATTATGCCGGTTCCCATGAATTTAGGGGTCAATCCAGCTATTACTTGAAGGGAATCTCTCACTCTGCACGAACTAAGGTTGCCCTTGTCAACGCTGACGGTGAGCAAGCGATGGATGATATTTTTAACGAATTTTTAGAGAAAAATGCTGAGCGAAATGCCCGCCATCACCAAATTGCCCAATAATTTTGTGTTATGATTATTAATAGCTTAATACCACCTAGGAGGTTTCACATTGGCGAAAGATAAAGAAATGAACGATCAAATGATTGTTCGTCGACAGAAGATGGATGAATTAAGAGAGGAAGGAATTGATCCTTTCGGCCACCGATTCGTTCGGTCTCATCTTGCAGAACAACTGCATGATGAATTTGATGGCTTTGATAAAGACGACCTGATGGTCCAAGACAAAAAAGTGACTGTTGCCGGTCGGATGATTGCTAAGCGAGGTAAAGGTAAAGTTGGCTTTGCTGACTTAAAGGACCGAACTGGCAAGATCCAGATCTACGTTCGAAAAGATATTGTTGGCGAAGATATTTACCACATCTTTAAGCGATCTGATATTGGTGATCACTTAGGTATCTCTGGTCAAATCATCAAGACTGACATGGGTGAATTGACCGTTCGTGCCGAATCTGTGACATTTTTGTCAAAGGCACTTCGACCACTTCCTGATAAGTATCATGGTCTTAAAGACAAGGAACAGCGTTATCGTCAACGTTATCTTGATCTGATTTCCAATCAGGATAGCTTTGATCGGTTCCAAAAGCGGACTAAAATTATTTCCGCAATCCGCCATTATTTGGATTCTAATGATTATTTAGAGGTTGAAACGCCTGTTTTACATAATCAAGCAGGTGGTGCGAATGCCCGGCCATTTATCACGCATCATAATGCGCTCGATATTGACCTTTATTTGAGAATCGCTTTGGAATTGCATCTGAAGCGGCTTATTGTTGGTGGCATGGAACGGGTTTATGAAATTGGCCGTGTTTTCAGAAATGAAGGAATGGATACCCGTCATAATCCTGAATTTACCATGCTTGAGTCATATGTTGCCTATTATGATTTTCATGATGTTATGGATGAAACAGAAGGCATTGTGAAGGCGGCGGCAGCGGCTGTGACGAATGACAATGTAATTACTTACCAAGGCCATACGATCGATTTGAATCAAACTTTTAAACGTGAGCACATGGTAGACGCCATTAAGGATGTAACGGGAATTGATTTTTGGAAGCCAATGTCTGATGATGATGCTAAAAAGCTTGCCGATGAAAATCATGTCCATTATGAGAAGTGGTGGAAGACTGGCCATATTATCAACGCTTTCTTTGAAGAAAAAGTTCAGAATACTTTGGAGCAACCAACTTTCATCTATGGTCACCCAGTCGAGATTTCTCCACTGGCTAAGAAGAATCACGACGACCCTCGCTTTACGGACCGATTTGAATTGTATGCTGTTGGTAGTGAGTTTGCCAATGCCTTTTCTGAATTAAATGATCCAATTGACCAAAAGCAACGTTTTGAAGCTCAAGTTAAAGAGCGTCAAGAGGGTAATGATGAGGCAGAAGGTATTGACGAGGATTATGTAGAAGCCTTGGAGTATGGTATGCCGCCTACAGGTGGACTTGGAATTGGGATTGATCGTTTGGTGATGTTGCTTACCGATGCACCTTCGATTCGAGACGTCATTTTATTCCCAACTATGAGGCCGGAAGACAACACAACAACTGAATAATTTAGCTTAAATTATGAACATCCGTTTTTTAACGGGTGTTTTTTATATTTCCTCTTGACGTGTAGTCAATTTTTCGGTATATTTATAGATGCTGTTTCGGACATGTGTCATCCATGATAAGCGATTTCGTTTAAAAAAGTTATTGACACAAAAAAGACA
The DNA here is from genome assembly GCF_019061365.1 of Lentilactobacillus dabitei. Classification (GTDB taxonomy): domain Bacteria; phylum Bacillota; class Bacilli; order Lactobacillales; family Lactobacillaceae; genus Lentilactobacillus; species Lentilactobacillus dabitei. The sequence continues at coordinate 183 of NZ_JAHPPD010000055.1, read as the reverse complement.
GCGTGGTATATTTAAATAGTTGTCGCGAAGGACATATGAGTTTTCAAAACAACATTGTAGACCTTTGAAAACTGAACAAAATTTTCGACAAACAAATGTGCAGGGCGTTCCGATTCATTTCGGAATCAAACATTTGCGAAGTCAATTCGTAAAACAAGTAATAAATATAATCATGAGCTACAC
>NZ_JAHPPD010000054.1 GCF_019061365.1 Lentilactobacillus dabitei | reverse complement strand
GTCCCCGTAAATGTCTCGGATGGAAAACGCCTTATGAAATATTCTTTAATGTAGTGTTGCACTTAATTTGACAATTCAAGGGAAAAGTAAATATTTCGTCTGTTTTGATTCTTTTCGTCATATCACTAGTATTAACGGCTGCGTTTCGAAATGGTTAACACAACCGGTGAGAAAACATTTTAGGAGTGGCAGGACGTATTCTTATAGTTCCAAGTGGTTATTTTCTTTATATATGTATTGTCTTGAGATTCTAAGGGGGATTTTCGTTATGGCAATTAAAAACGTAACGGTTGCAGGTAGTGGTGTTTTAGGCAGTCAAATTGCTTTCCAGGCTGCTTTCAAAGGATTTAACGTCACAGTTTATGACATTAATGAAGATGCAATTAACAAAGCAAAGGATCGAATCAAGGGCTTGCGGCATTCGTATAAACACGATATTGCGGCAACCGATGCAGATTTTGAAAAAGGTCTCGCTAATATTAGCTACAGTTGGGATTTGGAAAAAGCAGTTGCTAATGCTGACTTGGTTATTGAAGCGATTCCTGAACGTCCAGATATCAAGAAGGACTTCTATTCAAAAATAGCTAAAATGGCGCCAAAGAGTGCGATCTTTACCAGTAATTCTTCAACATTGGTTCCAAGCATGTTCATGGAAGATACCGGTCGGCCATCTCAATTCCTAAACATGCACTTTGCAAACCAAGTTTGGTTGAACAACACGGCAGAAATCATGGGCTCACCAAAGACTGATCCAGCAATTTATAAGGAAATTGTTCAATTTGCCCGGGATATTGGGATGATTCCAATTCAGTTGAAGAAAGAGCAACCCGGTTATATTTTGAACTCACTTTTAATTCCACTTCTCAGTGCCGGTGAAGACCTCTGGGTAAAAGGCGTAGCGGATCCACAAATGATTGATCGAACATGGATGGCAGCAACTGGTGCGCCAATGGGACCATTCGCAATCTTAGACGTTGTTGGCATCCGAACTGCTTACAACATTACTTTAGCAGAGGCTCAAGCTCACCCTGAGGCAAATACACAACCTCTTGCAGATGCGTTAAAGGGCCTCCTTGACCAAGGTAAGTTAGGAGTAGAATCAGGTGAAGGCTTCTATCATTATCCAAATCCAGAGTTCAAACAAAAGGATTTCTTGAGCATTTAGCTTGACTATGATCAGTAATCAATAATGACGCAACATAAAATACCCTAATCGTGCTTGAGGTTAAGCAAACCGATTAGGGTGTTTTTTTAGCTACGTATGATCATTCAATGTGCCTTTACTTAAGAATGGCTGCCATCCCAATCGAAATTAAGACAATAAATAAAAAAGCCCCGGTAAATCCACCAACGATCATTCCTTTTTCCCACTTGTCCTTGGCTTTATTCCGCTTTTGTCGTTGTTCATCAACGTCCCGTCCCTCTGTGAAGGCCAGAATTTCCGCATACGTTTTGAGATTCTGGTTGCTTTTGAGTCGTTCAACCTGATTTGCGCTAAAAAACATGATCGTAAAACAAATGATTGGGATGAGCACGACGACCATTGATCCTTCAAAGAAAAATACCAGGCCGATTGAAATTGCTCCCAGAACAGCCGCAATTAGCATCATCCAAGTGTACAAGGACATTTGGGCGTTGACTTTCTTATTAGCGAGTTTTTCTTTCATGGCATCCAAGTCTCCTTTAACCAGTTCGTCTACAGAAACATCAAAAAGAACACTCAGCAGTAAAATATTTTGAATGTCCGGATAACCTTTGTTGGTTTCCCAGTTAGAAATAGTTTGTCTTGAAACGTAGACTTTCTTTGCTAAAGCTTCCTGGGAAAGGCCCCGAACTTTTCGATAAGTTTTGATTTTATTCCCAATGTTCATCTCATCAACTCCTCGTATCTCAATCATACCTGATTAAGAAGCTTATTTCTGCCAAATTAGCTTATCTTAAAGCCAGAAATGCGCCATGTAAAGCCCCTTGGGCAATCACACCGATGATGATGGTAGTTGCAAATTTCGTTACTCATACCAAATCAGATGATGACCATCGACAAGCGCAAACCGAAATCGATTGGTTTGCGATTTTTACATTGATATAACTTGGCAAGCAATCAATAATTGCTTGCCGACCGGAGATTTCAGCGTCATACTACTGGTAATTAAATTGCTCATTACTTGTGATGCAGAAGAGGTCAGATCATGTTAGCCAATACTTTAAGACAAAAACGAACTGAACTAGGACTCACCCAAAGTGCTGTCGCCCAGAAACTCCATGTCCGCCGGCAAACCATTTCCAATTGGGAAACTGGGAAGAGTTATCCAGATATTCCAACTTTGGTCGCTATCAGCAAACTCTACAATTTATCATTGGACTACATGCTTAAAGGCGACGAACGCTACATCAAGCAGGTCAGGAAAGACTATCAGCTCATTAACCAGAAGAAAGACAGTCGCTGGCTGAACCGCGCTCTGGCAATTGTTCTTGCCCTCACGCTCTTACCGGTCGCGTTCACGCCGTTTGTTCAAACCGACAGTCAAGCTCGCTGGATTGGCATTATCGCCATGATTTCTGCCTTAATCTTAATGCCGTTAAGTTATCTCAAGCTCAAGTCATTCTATCAGGGGGACTCAAAGGATCTATTTGTCCCCAAATCGATGGGCGTTGGGATCACCATTAATCCTAATCATCCTTTAGGCTTCCTTATTTGGCTGGTCCTTGAAGTCACCCTATTTGGCTTTTTCATTTATATGTTGCTGACGCCGGCTTAATGCTTCTTATTTTTCGATTGATCGTCCATTCGCTGGCGAATTTGTTTCATCCCCGGCCGAAATTTACCAAACAGTTCTTCATTAATCCCAAAGATCTGAAAATCAACCACATCTGGTAACTTGGTCATATCGGGATCCTCGCCGTCGTATCCCCGGATCATTTCAAAATGGGCGCCCATTTTACCCAAATGATCCGCAATCACAACCGCCTCGACGCTAAATGGCATACTGATCCAGATGTAGGGTTGACCGAAGTCAGAATCTATAATCTCAAACTGTTCCGGTTTTAGATCAAAGCCCTCCGTGGTAAGCGTCCAACACAGGTAGGTAATGATGTCATCCATTGTGATCCTTCTTTCATTAGTTAAATATTAACTATTTTCATTGGGAACTAATAAAATCTTACCCATACTTTGGCCAGATTCAAGAAAATCATGAGCCCGTTTGCCTTGAGATAGCGGAAAAATTGTTGGCTCGCTCGGCTGAACCACTCCACGGCTAATGTAATCAAATAGACGGGTACTGCGCTGGTTTCGTTCCTGAGCGCTCGTCAAATAATCCCATAAATCACCAGTCGCAATCGTCTGTGACTGACCTAACACATCGAGCAAATCAATTCGTGGCGGGTTGCCTCCAGCCATTCCAAAGAAAACGACTTTTCCCTTGCGCTTGGCGATCTTTAGGCTTAGTTGCAAGGTGCTGCCAACCCCATCAAAGACTGTATCAAAGGTTGCCTTCAACCCACGTTGCCAACCCGGTTTTCTTAGATAAACATGATCGGCTCCCTGCTTCATTGCCAACTGCTGTTTCGTTTCGGTTGAAACGGAACCGGATACTTGAATGCCATCAGCCGTTAAGATCTGAGATAGTAGCTGACCAACGCCACCACTAATTCCATGGATAAAAACTTGATCGCCTGATTTATTTAAGGCTAAATCATGAGCCAAAAAGTCAGCGGTCAACCCCTGGAGGCCAATGGTTGCCGCTAATTTGGTGGAAATTTTTGCCGGAAGTTTAATCGCATTATCAACCGGAACGGCAACTAATTCGGCATTAGCCAGCGGCACATCGACGAATAAAACGCGGTCGCCAACCTGCCAATTTTTAACCTGGTTACCAATCTCGACAACCGTTCCCGCGGCTTCATAGCCATTTATGTATGGATCATGCTGCTCAATATGATAGTTCCCTCGCCGACGATAAATATCAGCAAAGTTTAAGCCAATATAATCTGGTTTGACTAATAATTCAGATTGGGAAATTTTTGGATCAGCCACTTCCCCATACTTTAAGACGGAACTATTGCCAAACTCAGTGAAAAATAACGCCTTCATCCCATTACCTCACTTCTTCTTTACCAGACCAACTAATTGTCGGTTAATTCGGCTCAACATCGCCATTGCCTTTTGATCAGCCATCACATCTCGTGGTCGGTGCCCTTCAGCAATGACCGCCGCAGTTAATTTCCAATTCAAGAAATCACAAATATAACCAAACTCAGAAACGATTAACTTGCCTTTCAGCCGTGGGTTATCGCTACCCACTACCAATAAAACCAACTGTTTACCAGCAATTTGTTCTTTGAAATGTGGATGGGTTGCGAGACTTTCCGACCAACGATCAATGAAGTTCTTGAGTAATCCTGACATTCCATACCAACAAATAGGCGTGGCAACGACAATTAAGTCAGCCGCCATCAACTTGGTTATCAATTTCGGATAATCATCTGGCTTCTGATGCCAAGTTCTATCATCATGCCGTTGATCAATAATTTCATGGACTTGATAATCCGCTAACGAAATTTGCGTATAAGTCACATCAGCCAAGAGTTTTTGAATCATCAAGCCAGAGTTGCTGGGGTTGCGCGTGCTGCCATTTATCGCTAATATCTGCATGATTTGCCTCCTGAATGTGGCATTAGTATAGCATCACGTCTATAATTAACGGAAAAAGTTGCATATAGTTCACAGGAGACTTCAATGATTGATTATGGTCAGACATTCAAACATTTACGAGAACAAAAAGGCATCAGCATTACATCAGCGGCGAATGGGGTTGTGTCCAAATCATTCCTATCCCGGTTTGAACGAGGACTCTCAAACATTTCATTTGAGAAGCTCATCCATTTACTCATCAACATCAACGTATCGGCTGAGGAATTGATTTATTTAGCTCATTACCGCGAGCAACAACCACTTGAGTTTCACTACGAGGAAACTAAAGACTACATAGCGCCAAAGGAATCAGCTAGTCGTTCCGACACACTTGAACATTATCTGCAGCAATATCAACGAACCAAAACGAGTCACGACTACTTGAATTACCTCAAAATCAAATCCCACTATGATCAAACCGACCCGTTAACCACTAAGCAACGCCAGTTTATTTATACCTACCTGTTCAAAATTGAAACTTGGACTCATTACGAACTTCGCTTGTTCATGGCTACCTTGGATAGCTTCTCCACTGATCAAATCTTTTTGTTAACTCAACAAATGGTTAAAAATGGCTCTGAAACAATTGATGTTAATTGGAACCATCAGGCCGACTTCCTGTATATCATTCTCAAAGCCGCCTTGGTGATGGCACTTGCGGGTAAAAAAAAAGAGCTCTCAACCTTAATTGAATTAGCTCAGCAAAGTATTCATAATCAACAGTACTTATACGAAAAAAGCGAACTTCACTTTCTATCAGGTTTGCGTTTATGTTTGCGAGATGCCTTTCCTGAAGGCAAGCAAATGGTAACGGAAACCATTCAGGTTTTCGGAGCCTTGAGTGCCCCGGACTTGGTTACATTATATGAATCCTATTGGCGATCATTCTTGATGGCCAACCCAACGATTGCAAAAAATAATGCTTTTAAGGAGTGATCAAATGAAAAGCTCTGCCGATCTCGTTAAACAAATTATCACTCACAATCCCGACCTCATGCGAATTTTGAAGAAACAGTGGCAAAAGAAATGGCCAAAGTTAGAAATTGACCGGCACTAGTGACGACATTTGAAAATAATCATCACGTCAAGAGCGACCAGTATGACCATATCTACCAAGGCACTTCGATAATGGTCAAAGTAAGCATCCAGCCCAGCCAGCATGAGTAATCCGATGGTGGTGATCATGAACAGCAGTTTTTTATTTTTAATGGTACCTCACCTTTCCAAACATGATGACAATCATTAAAGCAACGACTAACGCAATGATTGCGCAGATCGCCAGTACCAGATTCAAACTTTCAAACACATCCAGCTGAATCATGATTTGCATCAAAACGAAAAATCCAAGTAATCCGACGACTATTAATTTTTGTTTCATGGGCTTCTCCTTTAATCAATCACTAAAATTTATTTTTAGCATATCATTGATCAATGGGTAAAATAAGAAGATTCCGATTTACATTGGGCAGCCAGTGGTTTACATCGGCTAAATTAGTAGAATTAATTAAAATAGTTTCTTTTCCGTTCCTCATATTTACTTCTATAAAATCGTCTAAACAACCAGAAATTCAAGATGCCAATTGCTGCCAACATTCCAAACGCCAATTGACTACCAGCCTGTGCCGTAAAACCGTATATAAGATGATGCTATTGAGAATACTAACGTGCTGACCAAAAAGTAAGGGAAAGAAAATTAAAGTTATTCGTGGATACCAGGGTGGATACTGGTTCGACTACTTTAAAGGTACCAAACTGACGCATGATTATTCTGGACTGGCCAACGGTAAATATTAGCCGTTAACAGGAAAGGAACGCTCAATGTGAGCGTCCCTTTCTGCTATAATGATAAGGCTAGTTATTTACTTTTTCGGGGCTTGTGAGGGGCTGTTTACCGGAAGGGAAGTGAATACTTTGTATTTCATTCTAGCGAACCTGATCTTTCCAATTTTGGTTGGACTGATAGTAGCCGGGTTTGCTCATTGGCTGAACAAACGCTGATGTTTCCTCATTTGGCTAAATAACTAGCGATTTACGGGAGCAGCTTCTAGCGGGGCTGCTCCTTTTTTGAGCACAAAAAACTGCTTACCCTAGCGGTGATAAGCAGTTAAGTGAATATTTGCATTTCATTCGATTACAGTATAGCATCCAACCCACGGCGCTTCAACCAATAGCCACAATCCGTGCTTAGACCACCCCGGCCATTTGGCTTCTAACCGACTATCCCAGCTATCAAGTCGAATTTATTCTGATCACTCGGGTTACTGAATCCATCGTTATTTTCTTGATTTTCAAAAACAAACATACTCAAGCTGCGTTTAGACAAACTTTACAGCACACAAAAAGGGATCCAATTAAATGAATGAATCTGAAGTGCCCAACCCAAACTATTTACTTCTAAATAAGCGCCTGAACAGCCAGAAATTGAGCACCCCAATTAATGCCAGCATCCCAAATGCGACCTGACTACCAGCAGCAATGTTTTGCGCGTTTGAAAAGTTAGGTAAAGTTACCGAGGTCATCAACGTCGCGATGATCGTCGTACCAAGTGAGCCGGCAACCATATTGCCCGTTCCGTAAATCGCATTGGCATCGTTGCGTTCATTTCGAGCTAACTTCTTCAACCCATAGGCCATACTGTTGCCAAACGCCATCGAACGACCCGCCGCAAAGATCGTGTACAGGATAATGATATTGAAGATACGAATCTGCTGACCAAAAATCGTGAATAAGATTAACGGAATGAAAAACAGCGTGTTACCCAAGTACAATGGCACTTTGCCACCCAGGTGATCGAGCATCCACCCGTACAAAGGCTGTCCCAACCCGTTTAGCACACTCCCAGGCAAAAGAATCAGACCACCAATGAACGAACTGGCGCCGTTGACCATTTGAACGTAACTCGGCAGCATGAAGTTAATTCCAATGTTAGAATATTGCAGGAGTACATATGGTAGGAAACTGAACAAGAAGACTGGTTGTTTGAAAACGGCGAGCTTAAATAGGGCTTTATGACTGTATTTTGACCGCCAGCCAAATAAACTAAACATCAAAACACTCAATGCGATGTACAATAAAAATTTAACCAGCACATGCGGTTGACCCAAAATATTGAAACCCATTAATAGACTGACTAACCCGACTGCTAACAACGCAAACCGTAGCCAATCGAACTCGTAATGTTGGGTTGGTGAATATTGCTTGATGATAAACCCGCCCAAAACCAGCAGGATTAATGTGAATGGCACCGTCAGCCAAAAAATCATCCGCCAGCTGGCAAAGGCAACCACTGAGCCACCAAACGTTGGTCCAAGCGCTGGGGCGACCAGCACAATCAGATTAGCCATCCCCATATAAGTCCCTAATTTCCGTGGAGGCACGATGTCTAGAATGATGTTATTCATTAACGGTCCGGAAAGCCCCACACAGCCTGCCTGAATGATGCGGCCAATCAGTAATAGCCAGTAGGAAGTTGCCAACCCACACATGACGTCGCCGGCAATAAAAAGGAGGGCGGCGGAAATAAATAATTGCTTGTTAGTAAAGCGCCGTTTCAAAAATGCGGACGTGATGGTGAGTAAGGCCACCGTCAAGAGATGGCCGGTAGTTACCCACTGCACCGTTGCCAGGGAAATGTTGAATTGCTTCATCAGGGTGGGAAAGGTCACGTTCATCGACGTTTCCGTTAGCACCCCCATGAAGGTCATTAAGGCAACAATTGTGATCGCTAGAAACGGATGTTGCTTGGTGTTGTTCTGGTTTTCGTTTAAGTTTGCGGTTGAATCCAATGAGTTGCCCCCCTAATTTCGGATAAATCGATACTTAACCATAGTACCACTGAACCCCGGGGGTAAGGCAATGAGAATTTTAGTAAAATACGAATAGTAAATCGATACTATAAATAAGATCACTTCTATGCAAAAAAACGCCAGCCACCGCCAGCGTTCACGTTACTTCTATATATGTGTCGGGGTTACCCCGGATGATGGTGCTATGTGAAAGTGGGTCATATAGGCAATTGATATCTAAAATGCTGGTACCATCCCCTTATATGCTCGTTATTATTTCAATTAGACCTGCTCAATGACCCGTGAGTTTTGATTAGCTTCAATAGTTTCCGTAACTGCACTGCCTGATCGTTCGATGCTAATTTTGATCTGCTCTTCAGCGACTTTGAGAATATCACCGACTAGATCACTATCACTTTTGAGAACTCGGTCAGAAAATTGAATTGTCATGCGTGGACACGCTCCTTATCAGTCCCGTTGGTTTGCGGTTGATGATACTTTCTCATCATTTCCGCCATGTGAACTTCGTGAACCACAAACTCGTGGGTGCGGCACACATAGTCATGCTCCCGGCCAATTTTGGCAATATAACCATTGATATAATCAACTTCCGTTGGCCGCTCCTTGGAAAAGTCTTGGTACATTGATGGATAGTGGTACTTGTATTCTTTGCTGACGGTAATCACGGAATCGACCTGCTCTTGTCGGGTTGGGATTAGATAAATGCCAGCCCGTTCACACGCATCATAAGCTTCATCAAATAATTGCCGCGACATTTCACGAACGCCAGGGTACTCAATGAATTGACCCATCTGCATTTCAAACATCGTACATAATGTGTTGGTAACGGCGTTGAAGACAACCTTGGACATGCACATACCCTTCCATTCATCCGCGAACACCGGTCCTAACTTGGCCTTGGTAAAATCATCAAAGACTGCTTGGGTCGTCTGATCCGGCTTTTCGTTGGTGTAGCGAGCCATGTGCATGACCTCGTCACCTTCAGCTCCCATGAAATCAATGTCTGCGGGTCCATCCATTCGAGTTGCAATCATCGCTGTACCGCAAATAATGTGATCCTTCGGGAAATAGTTGGCAATCTTTTCAAAGTGGCCCATGCCGTTCATTGCAGAAAAGACATATTGATCATCATGGAAGATCCCAGCAGCGCTATCACGATCGAGTTCATCAGCTAACTGCATTTGCTTCTTAAAGACAATCCAGACATCTGGATGACCCTGATATTCTTCTGGTCGATAAATGTTGATGGGAACGATTCGCCGGTTTTGGTGATCACGAGCAACTGAAACGCCACCTTGTTCACGAATCTGGTTGATGTTTGGTTCCCAGGTCTCGATGAAGTCAACGTCAACATTGGCGTTCTCCTGTAACATGACACCATACCTTACTCCCATTGCGCCTGCACCAATAATGCCGTACTTCATAATGACCACTCCTTTTATTTTGATTAGGACAGCTATACTACAGTTTCTAACCACTTTGATACGCTCACTTTCAAATCCGACTAAAAAAACGCCCTCTGGTTATAAAACCAAAGGACGTTAAGATAACGTGGTACCACCTTATTTTGAATTACTCTTTCAAGCAATTCCTTCAAACCCACAGGAGAAATCTCTTAGGGGCCGCATGTTAATGAATGCCACCATTTCACCTCGAAAAGTGAACTTGCTTGTAACGATCTTTTGCCTTCACAGTTTTAATACCTTCCCACCTAATCGGCACTCTCTTTGTAAGACTGTGGGGCGACTCCATCGAAACAAATCATTTAGTCGTATTTAAATGTTGAATGAAGTTTAAGCCATGAGCCGACCCAATGTCAACCTCTTTTTTGGAATTATATTAGAGTAATCTCAGCAAAATGCCATTTTAACAGTTACTTAGCGCATTAAAATTTTTGTCAGGATAAAGTGATTAACCCTTTTTGGCAATCTGGTTAATTTCAGTTATACTCAATTTAGTGCTTAATTATCGAAATAGATATTGAGGTGGAAAAAATGAGACTTTTAATTACCATTGCCAGCGCAATCTCGCTTGTCTTTTGCTTTGGGGCAATGGCCTTTCTTGCCAATGGACAAAATAACCTTGCCTTTGGCTTGCTGATCATTGGCTTTGTCATTATGATCATAAACATGTTTTTATCGAGAGGGCTGCGTCGCCGCAAGTAGGAACCTAGTTTGCGGTTTTTAAAATCAGGTTTGCACTTGTCGTTGCTAATATGTTAAATAGTTGCCTTCTCTTAATAGCTATTCAATAATAGACCCGTAACAAAAAGGTGGGAAAAGTGATGATGTTAATCAGAACAATTCGCCAAGAAGATTATTCAGCTGTTGATGACTTACTTCGATCGGCCTTCTCCAAAACAACTGACGGTTACCATAACGAAGCTGAATTAGTCAACAAGATTCGGTTAGACCCTTCTTATCATAAAAAATTAGAAGTGGTTGCTGACGATGATAACCAAATTGTTGGTCACGGATTGCTAAGCGAGATTGTCATCATTAACAGTAGCGATTCATTCCCTGGCCTTTGCTTGGCCCCATTAGCCGTTCAGCCAGCATTCCAAAAGTCTGGAATTGGGACTGCAATCATCAACGAGCTGGAAAGTCGCGCAATTAACCAGGGCTATCAATTTATTAGCGTCCTTGGCTGGCCGGAATATTATCCAAAGTTTGGCTACCAGAAGGCCAGTGACTATGGCATTAAGGCGCCATTCCCGGCCCCAGATGAAACGTATATGATCAAGGAACTGGTCCCCAACGGATTACGGGGTGTCAATGGTACAGTGAAGTATCTGAAAGCATTTAATTTATAACCAAAAACCGGTAGCCAATGAATGGCACCGGTTTTTTTATAATGCTAACTCATTTGCTAACTGTTTCATCTTCAGTAGTAATTACCTTTTTGCTTTGCAGCGCCTCAACAGCAAGTTTCACCAGGAATTTACCATAGCGAACCACCACAAATGCAACCATCAAAGTTGCCAAGGTAATCTCGACATCTGCCACAACCCCAATCACAGTGTTAAGACCGTTGGCTAAATTGAAACTGTGATTCCATAGATTCAGTGCCGTGGCAGAAATCACCAACGGGAATGTGAAGGCACCGAAGCTTGGGTAAAATGATAATCTAACGTATTTTACAATCTTCAGCAACGTTCCCCAATATAATCCCTGAGCCAGCAAGACCATAATCAGCGAGAACGTCCATGCAGGAGCTGAATTCATTGAGAGATAACCAGTTAAACAGAGAGAAGCGGGGGCAGCCATGATCGTCAATAGCGGTAAGGTCGCTTCAAACATGAATTCTCGTCTAATCAACCGAATGCATACAATCGGTAAGAGAATTGCGTATAACCCAAGGGATAACCACAAGATTGGGGTTCCGATTGCTGGAATAAAGTTATTGGCGGTAACCGGAATGACGCCGATACCAACAAAAGTGACGAACCAGCTGGGGTAAACATGGTCTAATTGAACAACGGGGCGTAATAAATGGCGATAAACAAAGTAACCCATAATCACAAATTGTAAAATAACCGCTGCTGTCCAAACTGTAATGGCAACAACTGAGAGCCCCCAAGCCTTGAGAAAAGTGCTGATAATCATCAATGACATCGTGAAAGTTGGGGCAACCGATGCAATCACCGGATCGTTTAAATCCATCATACTGTTTTTAAAATGAACCGTAATTTTGGCAATGACAAGCAGGATCAAGATTAAGGATAAAATTCCCCAACCATTTCCAGCAGCCGTAAAGCCGATTGCTTTGAATAAGTTTCCTAATGATGCAATACCTAAAATCAAGCCGCAAATTGGTAAGGGCAATTTCTCTAAAAATACCTTCATGTATTCTCCTCCTGTCTTTCGATGAGATTAATTATAACGATTATGCTACAATAAATAAAATTGATAATATTAATATTTATTATAGGCAAACTTTATAAGTGGTGATTAAATGTTTAAATTCTTAGAAACCTTCATGGTCGTCTATCGGACCCACAGCTTTTCGTTGGCAGCCCAACAGCTGTTTATTACCCAGCCAACTGTTTCCAATCAGATCAAACAGTTAGAATCCCAACTGCATACTGAATTGTTTGAGCGTAAAAGTCGACGAGAAAGCATCCCGACAGAAGCCGCCGACATTCTTTACAAGCGTAGCGCCAAGATATTGGATGATTGGCACGATATCAATACTGAGATCAAGGATCTGCAAACCAACGAACAATCCCACGTCCGTTTCGGGATTTCGCAAACCGTCTCGCGAATCATGTTTGCGAAAATCGCTAATCAGATCAGTGTCAGCGGCCCAACCATTCATTACGATGTGATGGTTTCCAATTCCGAAGGGGTTTTAAATCAACTTGAGGAATACAAAATTGATCTGGGAATTATTGAAAAACCACTGGTCACCCAAAATGTCCGTCGAACGTCAATCGGCAAAGACCAGCTGGTCAAAGCCGGCGCTCCAACCAGCACTTGGATAACCCGTGAGTCTGGTTCTGGGATTGGATACTATACCGAGCAATATTTCCGTGAAGCTGATGTCCACCCTGACCGGCTCATTCACGTCAACAACAGTGGCCTGATCCGCCGAATTGTTTCAACCGGCGTGGGTCAGGCACTCCTCTCTTCAAAAGATGTCCCAGCGGGTGTCGAAGTGCAACCACTAGGGACAGCATTTATTCGTGACTTCTATCTATTAATTCGTGACGATGATTTAGATGACCCGCTCCTTAAAGCGGTTGCGGAGATTATCAAACTAGTTAATCAACTTTAATTGGGTAACTTTCCCAACTACTTTCCAGTAAAAAGTGCTCGCAGCCTCAATTGTAAAAATAACATGCCGATGATTCACCACAGATATGTCATCAATCATTGTTGAACAGCAGCCATTTTTTTAATAGGAAAACATAGCAAAACCCCTTGAATTAGATTTCTTCAATTCAAGGGGTTCACTTCACACCTCTAAAATAATTATTATCTAGTTGTACTTTGTCTCATGATAGGCATTTTGTCAGAATATTTGCTCCAAAACAACTACCTGCACCGTCTAAACGGACCCAGTTAATCTAAGATTTCCCAGAACATTTTGGCCGGTAAAAGATAACCACAATTTTTCATTCAAAAAAATAGCTTCAAGTTAAATTCAACTCAAAACTATTTCACGAGCTTTGTTAACTTTATTGTTATAAGCGGCGGCTAGCACCGGAACAATCCACGACCACTTCCGAGGAATAACTTATCCGTTTAGATAACCATTCGTAACTTTTTTGCTGGTAAGTTAACATCCCGATAGATCTTTTTGATCGTCTTCTCGTAATCTTCATTGGCAACACCAAACACAACTTTGATATCACTACCTTCTTGGATCACAAGGTGAACCTTAATCTGACTATCGTCTAATAGATCCAAAATTCTCCCGGCATTTGCTGGCCGTTCGCTTAACTCGTGAGAAACCGCAGCAACTAATGCAATATCTTGATCCAAGTCAACTCTGTCCAAATCGCATTTTTTCAGCGCTGCCAAAATAGCATCCAACTTGCCGGCAAGCTGATCCTTCTTCGCGAGGAAACTGAATGAATCCGTTCCTGATGAGACATATTCAAATGGCACGTTAAACTTTTGAATTTTGGAGAAGACCGTCGCCATAATATCAAATCGTTTATTTAATTGATATTTTTTAATCGAAATAATCACATAATCTTTCTTCCCAGCAACACCAGTTACCAACTGATCCCGATCACGGTGAACCCGATCGTGAACCAGAGTACCGTCTTCTTCTGGATGATTTGTATTTAAAATTGCAATCGGGATTTGACGTTGAGCAACTGGGTTAATGGCCTCTTCTTGGAAAACACTCACGCCCATGTATGAGAGTTCTTGTAATTCATCATACGTTAATTCACTAATGCGTCTGGAATGGTCAATGATCCGGGGATCTGCCATCTTGATACCAGAAACATCCGTCCAATTTTCGTATAAGTCGGCATCCACCAAGTTAGCCATGATTGCGCCAGAAACGTCACCCCCACCGCGAGCCATGATGTGAATTGCCCCCGCTTCGTCGACGCCATAAAATCCCGGAACAACAATTTGGGAGTCCTCATTCAAAAAGTCACGCAGCCGATTAATGGATTCACCGTAATTAACCTCTTTACCGTCGAATACCAGGAAACGAGCAGCATCAATGAATTGAAATCCTAAGAAATCAGCCATCAGCTTGGCAGTCAAATACTCACCCCGTGACACCAAATAATCGTGGCTGCCATCTTCAATATGGCGTTCAATCTTTTGTAAGTCGTTTTCAATGGCCACGTTTAAGCCCAATGCATCGCGAATGCCAATGAACCGTTGCTCGATATGGTTAAAAATTGGCTGATAATCCTCACCGGCATCCCTTAATTTTTCAACTTCAATCAGCAAATCCGTTATCTTAATTGGTTCGTCATCACTCTTACCTGCAGCACTGACAACAACCACTCGTCTATCGGAATTTGCTTGAACGATTTCTTTCACTTTTTTGAACTGACCCGCGTCAGCAACTGAACTACCACCAAATTTTGCGACTTTCATTTTGCTGCACCTCCCTTTTTCCCTGGTAAGCTTGCCATAAAGGCTGTTTCGTCTTTTTGGAGCACCTGCTTCATCAACCTATGCATTTCTCCAACCGGAATGTCGTTTACGACCAGATAGTCGCCACGAACCGATGGATTAAATTTCTTAAATAAAGTTGAACAATCAATTTCTGAACGAACAATGTAACTATGCTTAGTTAAATGAGCACTGTACTTGAATGTGCTCTTGAATTCGCGTTTGAGATGTTCCTTACTCTGGAAAATATCCAGGATATCTTGGATGACCGCGTTGGCAGTTGGTAATTGACCAGCTCCTTGGCCCATAAACTTCAGGACACCAATCGTTTCACCATGCAGTGAAATCAAATTGTAATTGTCGGTGGTGTGAGCCTCCAAAGTATCACCGTAATACAACGTCGGTTCAACCATATAGTCAAATTCATTGCCAACCTGGTGGCTGACTCCCATTAACTTGATGGTCATCCCCAATTGATCAAAGTGGGCCATGTCATCTTCGGTAATGTTACGAATCCCGAAGATCGGCAAATCACTGGTTGGCTTGATGAACAAGTCATAAGCGATATCAACGCTGATGCATAACTTGTTGGCAACATCTAAGCCATCAATGTCGGCACTAGGATCGGCTTCTGCGTAGCCTAACTGTTGCGCCTGCATCAACACATCATTGAAGGGTTCGCCGGTGCGATGCATCTGATCAAGAATAAAATTAGAAGTGCCATTGAAAATTCCTTTAATCTTATTCACATCATCGATCCGCAGTGCCCGTTCCAATCCTTGAATCCAAGGAATCCCGCCGCCAACACTTGATTCGAAGTAGAACTTAACGCCGTTTTCGCGGGAAACCTTGGTAAATTCATCCATATACTGAGCAATAACAGCCTTGTTGGCAGTAATAACGTGTTTCCTGTGCTTGAGGGCTTCTACTATGTATTGATGAGCGGGTTCGATGCCACCAAGCACCTCAACCACAACGTTAACATTGTCATCGTTTAAAATTTCATCAATACTATCGGTCATTTCCGGAAAATCCGGTTTTTTATTTTTTCTAATTAAAATATGCTTCACATGGAGGTTTTGGGTCTGGCGGTTGGCCTTCTTAATAATTTTATAGACGCCTGAACCGACTGTGCCAAACCCTAGTATTGCGATGTTCACAGTAATAACCTCCTTTTGTAGTTTGTGTTCACGAATAATAAACACTTGTTTTTCTAACGAAAACAGATTATCATAGTAATCACAGAAATGCAAGGAGTTAAAAGCAAATGATGAAAAATTATACGAGTACCAGAGATAATTCTGTCCAACTGTCAGCTAAGGAAGCAATTAAAAAAGGCTTTTCTGACGACAAGGGTCTGTTCGTTTACCCCAACCTTGGCGATACCCAAGTTAATTTGGATGAACTCATTCAATTAAAATATCAAGATATTGCTCGGGCTGTTCTGACCAGATTATTGCCCGACTTTTCCGCCCAAGAAATTAGTGAAAGTGTCGACAACGCATATCGTGATTCTTTTGATTCCGATAAAATTACCCCAGTTGTCGACGTTGACAACTTTCATGTGCTTGAACTCTTCCACGGCCCAACCAGTGCATTCAAGGACGTTGGCTTGCAACTGCTGCCTCAATTAATGAAACATGTTTTAACCAATAATAATAAGGTCATGATCCTAACAGCTACCAGTGGAGATACCGGTAAGGCTGCCCTGGAAGGCTTTAAGGGCCTACCCAATATGGGCATTATCGTCTTTTATCCAGACGGCGGTGTCAGCAAGGTTCAAAAATTGCAGATGGTCACCACCGGTGGGAACAACACCAAAGTCGCTGCCATCAAGGGGAATTTTGATGATGCCCAAACCAATGTCAAACGGATTTTCAATGATGAACAATTAAAAAATGCACTTGGAGAGGAAGTCAGCCTCTCTAGTGCCAATTCGATCAATATTGGCCGGCTAATCCCACAAGTCGTTTACTACTTTGATTCATACAAACAACTGGTTAATAATGGCACCATCAAGGTTGGCGACAAGGTGAACTTCACCGTGCCAACCGGAAACTTTGGCGACGTCCTAGCTGGTTACTATGCTAAATTGCTTGGCTTGCCTGTGAATAAGTTTGTGGTTGCCTGCAATGAAAACAATGTGTTAGCCAACTTCTTTGAACATGGTGTCTACGATCGCAACCGACCATTTTTCCAAACAGTTGCACCAAGTATGGATATTCAAATTTCAAGTAACTTTGAACGACTTCTATATTATAAGAGTGGCGAAGATGCTGAATACGTTAAACAATTGATGAACGACTTGGAAGATAGCGGCAAATATGAGGTTTCTAAGGATGTATTGGCTCGGATCCAAGCAGACTTCTATTGTGGCTACAGTACCGACGAAGAAATTGAAAAAGCCATTTCAGATGTTTACAATCACGATGGCTATCTGATGGATCCCCACACTGCGGCTGGCTACAAGGTAATGCGTGACTACCAAAAACTTGATAGTGAAACGCCAATGATCCTGTTGAGTACTGCCAGCCCATACAAGTTTGTTAACGCAGTGGCTGACGCAGTCTTGCCAAAGACTGCTGACGATGTTCTTCAAGTCATGAAAGACCTCTCAGCGGCAACTCAAGTCCCAATTCCCGACAATTTGCGTCAGGTCTGGAACTTGCCAATCCGGCATCAAAATGTCATTGAAAAGAATCAAATGAGTGATTATGTGAAGGCGAAGGTTGAGGAGGTATTCTATGATAACCATCAAAGTTCCCGCGACTAGCGCCAATGTTGGGGTTGGCTTCGATTGCCTTGGCCTGGCTGTTTCATACTACTCAACAATTACCTTTGAACCGAGTCTTCAACATTTAGAAATCAGCGGCTCGCCAAAAGAATTTCGAAACGAGCATAACCTGGTTTATCAGGCATTTGTTAAGGGTTGCAATTTCCTCAATCAGGCGGTCCCGAACGTTAAGATTACCGTTGAGAGTGATATTCCAGTTGCCAGAGGGCTTGGCAGCTCATCCGTTTGCGTGGTTGCTGGCCTAAAAGCAGCCAGTGAATGGTACGGTGGGCGTATTGCCGAGGAACAATTGCTAATCTTGGCAACCCAAATGGAAGGACATCCAGACAACGTTACCCCGGCTATTCTTGGCGGCTTGTGTGTTTCTTTTATGGATGATCGTGATGAACCCCGGATTGTTAACTATCAGGTCAACCAACGACTGCATTTTGTCGCCCTGATTCCAGATTATGAGGTTAGCACTCACGAAGCCCGCAAGGTGTTACCAACGACCATGAGTTACACTGATGCGATTCATCAAGTCAGCCATTGTGCAGCAATGACTAAGGCCTTGGAACTCGGTGATATGCATATGATTCACGAAGCCTGCGATGATCGAATGCACGAACCGTACCGGGCCAAATTAATTCCAGATTATGGCGACGTCAAGGCCATTTGTGAGCAGGCTGGCGGTACAATGTATATCAGCGGCAGCGGTTCAACCATGATGGCCATTACCGCCAGCCAACAAGCCGCCGATGAAATTGTTGCAAACGCCAAAGCAGCCTTTCCAGCTTGGCAAATTCGCAAACTAACAGTCGATTCGACCGGCGTAACAAGTGAGGTAAGTGAACGTGGAAAAGTATTACATCGTTGATAGTTCGATTCTCCCTGAATCCTTTGATAAGGTTATTCAAGCCCGACAATTGCTAGAAAGCGGCAAGGTCCGCCAGGTTAGCGAAGCGGTTAAGATCGTTGGCATCAGTCGCGGAACTTATTATAAATATAAAGATCTGGTGTTTCTGCCAGAAGAAAATATGATGGACCGAAAAGCAGTCATCTCGCTCATGCTGGAAAATAAGCGGGGCATCCTGTCGGAGGTCCTCAGAACCATCTCGGATTCCAGTGCCAGCGTCTTAACGATCAACCAAAACATCCCAATTCACAATATTGCCAGCATTGTCATTTCACTGGATCTCAGCCATTTTAGCGGCACCGTTGATAATTTGCTTAACGGTATCAAAAAAGTTGATGGGGCAAGTAATGTGCAGTTGGTTTCGATTGAGTAGATCAGTGTGCGAGGCAAAGCGGTTAGCAATCAGGTCATAAGTCTCCTTCATCGAAAATCCTGGTTTTGGATTTTTGATGAAGGTGCTTATGGGCAGATTGCTGCTTTGCGGAGCACTATTTGGCTATATAGCGGAGAAATCCTGGGCTTGGGGATTTTTGTTTGAGGTGCTTATGTTCCAGTTTCTGTCTGGTACAGCAGTCCTAATCTATGTATCGGCAAAGCTAAATCCCCGGTTTTAGGATTTTTGTTTGAGGTGCTTATGTTCCAGTTTCTGCTTTGTGGAGCGCCATTCCGCCATATAGCGGAGAAATTCTGGGCTTGGATTTTTGAACGGAGTGACTTAGACTCCGCTTCCTGCTTGGTGGAGCACGTTTCCACTATGTTGACAAGAAGATCCTGGGTTTTAGGCCCTTTGCTTTGCGGAACACCATTCGACTATATAACGGCGGAAATCCGGTTCTCAGCTGGGACCTAAATTTGTTTTAGTCAGAATTCAAACCCGATTGATGTTCAAGGTCTCGATCAAACTTAATCAAGCAAATCAGACTGACGGCCAGGATAATCCTAAACACAACAATGATTGAAAACCAGTTAGATGTCTCGGCGGTCGCATTAGCAATATCTGGCTGCCAATCGATCAAAAAATGGAGGCCAATACTCCAGAAGAGTGTATTGGTTGTCACCCGAATAACCATCAATAACACCCCATATACAAAGGCATACAGAACCTGCTGAGCGACTCCCTCAAAACTGCTGGAAAAAATATTCATCATGTGAAGTGACCCAAATATAAGTGATGAATAAACCGCTGCCTTTGTAATTTTCAACGATTGATCATGACGTCGCAGATTTTGTAACAAGGCTGATACAAGTAGCCCCCGGGTGAGACTCTCTTCAACAATCCCCGTTGCCAGCGCAACCAAAGTGTTTTGAGCCAAATACTCACTCGTTAAAGTTGCCACTACAGTTGAAGGCCAGTCCTCCAGCCATAATATTGCGACAACGGTAAGACCAAATATCACCAACCATATTTTCAAATCAATCGTGAATTTGGGTCGCTGAGCCGTCACTTTGAACGTCCCAACTTCGATATACACAAGCAATAGGATAATGCCGCCGAAAAACAGTTGAATGGCTGCAAAGACCAGACTGTTAGCTCCTTTAAGCAGAAACATCTGACCAAGGTAGACAATTAGGAAGATGATTGCCACTAGAATTTATTCGACCCATGAACGCCGACTTTTAATAATCATTAGAATCACTACTTTCTGAAAAAATAATTGGTTCCTGACAATAAGCTATCCGGGATCTTTTCCCTCTGTTCTCTGGCTAATCACCAGTAAGGACGGTTGAGTTCACCTCATTTCTTTTGCCCTATATATATTAATTACGTATTTTTATCTCAATTTTTTTGGAATTTAAAAAAACCCCGAAGTGTCAAATCAAGTGCAACAGTTAATGACCTATTCCAATGATTGGTCTAGTTAGTCAGCTAGACCTGGTAATAGT
>NZ_JAHPPD010000053.1 GCF_019061365.1 Lentilactobacillus dabitei | reverse complement strand
TAGCGGCCATTTTAACTTCATAAGGAAACATAATAAAACCCCTTGAATTAGATTTCTCCAATTCAAGGGGTTCAGTTCAAATTTGGAATAATTGGTTCTTTTCGTTAAACTATAGGATCAAAGCGCCTATGTCCCAGTCTCAACCGTTTGGCACAAGTTTTATCAATATAAGCGGGGAAAGCATTGATAAACACTTGGCTGACGAATGTCCCATCCTCCAGTGTGACGAAAAAGGTCCAGCTAGAAGCTGAAATTAATCAGTTTCTAACTGGATCTAATCTTAGATTGTTTGTTAATCATTCCTGTTAACTTTAAAAAGAGCTCGTCAATACTGACCTTATTTTAATTATCCTCTAATAGTACGTTGCAACATCATACAGCTTTTGAGTAAAATCTTTGAAGCTCGTATTGTTAGCAAGGGGTCCCTGGTTCGTAAACGCAATGGCTAAATGATAGTTGCCAGTGGACGCGTAATAACCAGTATGGAAACTCGTGCCACCAAACGAGCCATTATTATACTTAATGCCGCTGCGAGTGACGTATAACCCGCCAGAGTATACCGAGCCATAACTAACCAACTGCTGATACTGCTTAGCGGTTAATACATCCCCATCTTGGAGGCCTAACACAAACTTATAAAAGTCGCTTGGCGTGCTCAGTAAGTTCCCCGCGCCAGGAATTGCTGAGAGCCGTGGTAACGATACCGCATGAACATTGGCATAATTTGTCTTGCCATTATCGGTGTAGCCCACGGAAATCAACGCCTTGGTATTCGGCTGATCATCGTCAACAATGACGGTATTTTTCATCCCCAGCTTAGTTAGAATCCGGGTCTGCAAATTGCTGGCATAACTTTTCCCCGTCACTTTGGCAATAATTCCCGCCAGCAGGATATAGTTCGCATCGCTGTAATTAAATTGATGATTGTTAGTTGACTTCAATCGACCAACGACGCTGTTGTATGCTTGATTTTCAGTCATCTGATTGGTTGGCGTCATATCCGTGTTCGTCAGTCCGGAAGTCATTGACAGCATCTGCTTGATCGTAATGTTCTGACTATATGGAACTTTTGGATAATACTTATCCAGGGTTGTTGTCGGTGACAGTTTTGAGGAACTAATCAGTTGCTGGATAATTGCACCCGTCATGGCTTTTTGCAATGAGGCCAGCGGATAGATGACTGAACCATCCCCGCTGTTAGCCGTGTTATGAGCCATATCGGCAAACCCATTGCTGACGGTGACCATTTTATTGCTGCCAGAAGGGGCAAGTAGCACGGTTCCGATGGCATCATACTGTTTCATCGTATCAGTCGCAATTTGTGTCAGACTAGCCGGCTTGATGCCATGAACATTCATCCAGCCAATCATCTTATTGAAATAACGAAGCTGAGCATATGAACCAGTTTTGGTTGTTTTGGTCTGCATCACCCGGACATAGTCATTATTATACTTACTCCCATTATCATCGGCCGTTCGCGTATTGGAGCTCGTGTTGTATGGACCGTAATCATACAGAGGATAGCCCTTAGCCGTCGTTGCCTGATTCACAATTTGAGCGTCGTATCGTTTGCTGCTGCTGCTTAAAATTGGATTATAACTAGCCTTTACTTTGTCAGTCATAAAGCTGCCAGCCAGTAGCAGTCCAGCTAAAAAAAGCATCACGTACTTAGTCTTGGTTCTCAACTTTTGTCACCGTCGATTCCTATTTCTAATGATTTAATCTTGATACTGTTGCCATTCTTTTGCGTAAAACCGATTATCAATGTGATAATGTGGCTGACTCACCTTCTTGGTTAAGAATGGGTCAACTGCTTGATCAATCTTCAACCAGCCCCGCCAGCCAGGATGAATGGTATCGGTCATAAAGTAAGGCACATCGCCATCATTTGAAAGATCAGCGATATGGTTGAATCCCTGTGATTGTAATTGATACCTAATTTTTTGATCAAACTGTTTGAGCATGGTCTGCGACAAACCGGTGTATTGCTGCCATTTCTTATTAACCGGCGGAATAATAAACAGAACATTGGTATGATCCTTAGCAAATTGACTTAAAACCAGTTCAAAATCGCCGTACTCTGGTGATTTGACATAGCTTTGACCTGCTTGAAAATCTTTCAGCTGCTTAACATGCCGCTTGAGGCGCCGATTCCAGAAATGGTTACTGATGCCAAAATTATTTGAGGTGGTCTGCTGCTTGCCAATTTTCCCAGCCAACTGATTAAACTGTTGGTAATTATAATGGCTTGGCAGCTGCTTCATATTTTTGTCGATCGTTTGGGCATTGTTAAACGGAATCCGGTACCGGGAATAAATCTGATCTTCATTCAACAGGATTCGATGCCGAACGCCGACATAGAAAGACTGAAAACTTGTGGGCTTTAAACCTGCCGCAATTCGAGCCAAAGTTGCGGAAATAATTTTGTCAGAATTACCCGAAGGCATCTGCAATAATCGATAAGCCGCATACCGATCCATCTTGGTCCCCGTTTCAGCCTCAATCCAAGTGGTTGTCTGAAGGGGGGAATAATAGAACGAAAAGGCGTTGGGGTCTTCGCCCATTGGGGTAAACCACTGGGGAGAAATAAAGAAGACCGCCTTTTTTCCCTTTAGCTGGTGATTAATCGATTGCATCACAAAGAA
Organism: Lentilactobacillus dabitei; assembly: GCF_019061365.1. Classification (GTDB taxonomy): domain Bacteria; phylum Bacillota; class Bacilli; order Lactobacillales; family Lactobacillaceae; genus Lentilactobacillus; species Lentilactobacillus dabitei. The sequence continues at coordinate 18,062 of NZ_JAHPPD010000053.1, read as the reverse complement.
ATTAGTCAGTGATTGGCTGCCCCGGGCGCCGATAAGAAATGGGCGGTAGGATCTTTGATACTTATCTGCCAATACAGATGGATGAAACGGATCGAACCGTGACCACTCTGACGACCCAAAAAATGGCACGTAATGGTTCTCTAAAGCGCGCTGTTTAATTAATTGCCCCTTCAATACCAGCGGTGATAATGACGAAGCCGCATTTCTTTGGACTGTTGGATTGACATTGTTGAGACCGCTCCAAAGTGGGGACAGAAATACGACAAGCATTAATGCCGCCGCGGCAAAAATGGGCCCAAAGATCATCAAAAGCCGTTTTTTAAGGCTCATTGTTTCATTTCTTCAACTTTCGCAATGATTTTTGCTGGGGTGTCCCATTCGTTGCGGTCAAATTCTGAAACCGGGGCGCTAATCCCCAGTTCGTCTTGAAGCTCCAGCAATAATTGAACCGTCCCCATTGAGTCGAGCAACGCGCTGTCATAAAGATTTTCATCAAGATTATCAGAAAAATCTTCACCCGTTAAATCATTTAAAATTGCAATTACTTTATCTTTAACATCATCCATGATTATCCACTCCCATATCTAAAAGTTACTTGGTCCAAAAAACAACGTATTCAAAAATCCGGAGAAAATCAAAAAGCTGAAGCAAACAACATTAAACGTTAAGAAGATTGCGAACAACTCCGTGAATTTGTTATGCGGAATAACATCTTGGTGCTTTTTCTTGTACCGCAGCCAGGTATCATTGATAACCAACGCGCAGCCATGGAACAGGCCATAAGTGATATAGAACCACGTCTCACCGTGCCAAAAGCCCATGATTAACATGTTGATTACGTAACACACATTAGCGGTTGTCACCCGACTCTTAAACACCTTGTGCTTCATGAAGAAGAACACCAACCGCATGAAAATGTAATCCCGGAACCAAAACGACAGGGTCATATGCCAACGGTTCCAAAAATCCTTGATGTTCTTTGACTTGAACGGTTGATTAAAGTTCATCGGGGCCTTAATGCCCATTAAGTAGCTAATTCCAACAGCAAACAAACTGTAACCAGCAAAGTCAAAGAAGAGATCCAAGCTATACACATACATATAAGCAACGATGTTCCATGAAAAGCCGTGAGCCAAGATTGCCCGCTGCTCAATTCCCGGCATTAAAACGGTTCCAAAAATATAGGCTAGGATGAATTTATACACAAACCCAGTGAAAACATAGCGAACCCCGGTTTGAATCAGGTTCAAGTAGTCGGCTCGCTTAGGGACATTGTCATAGTCGGCAAGAAAGCGGCGATAGCGGTCAATTGGGCCAGAGGAAATCGTTGGAAAGAATAACAAGAATTGACCAAATAAGACCGGGTGAAAGGCCTTAATGATCCCATCACGCGTCTCCATGATGGTTTGGACAACTTTGAAAGTAATGTAGGAAATCCCCAGAAATCCAATGATCGATTGACGACCACTTTCAATTGCCGGCGTTACCTTGACAATCACCAGTGGAATGATGGCCAAGATGACCGCCATGACAAACGGCCAGCCTTTATTAGGGGACGCCTTTCTTTGCCGATACTTTGAATAAGCCGCTACCAAAATGACCTGATAAGCCAAGTACCCAACCAAGGCAATCCCTGTCCGCCAATTTGGCCCACCGAACGTCAATATTAGGAAGAAGAGGGAAATAACCGTTTGATACCCTCGAAATCGACGTCCATAGAGTAAGCCAATCATGAGCGGAATAATGGCAAGCGCTAACCAAATAAAGTAAGTTGGATTGCCATACGGAATGTACCATCTCATTGGGAGTTGACCTCATTAATGACCGCTTTAATGTCAATCTTCCCATTTGTACTGAGCGGCAAATTTTTGCGATAAACCAATTTCTGCGGAATCATGTATTTCATCATCATTTTGCTTAAATTCTTTTTGATCGCCGCCGTTAATTCTAAATCTGTCTTAAAGTCATTGGCTTCGGGAACAATATAAGCAATCAGCATCGAAACCGTATGCTGGGAATTATACTTTGGTACGACGACGGCTTGTTTGATATGTTCTTCCTTACTGATGATGCCAGAAACATCCTCTAATTCGATTCGGAAACCATTTAACTTGATTTGGAAATCCTTTCGACCAAAGTATTTTAACAGCCCATTGGCATCCATGCTGGTAATGTCACCAGTCCGATAAGCATTCTGACCACTAATTTTATAGAACGCCTGGGCATTTTTTTCTGGATTGTTAATATAACCCCGAGAAACGCTGGTCCCATATACAACCAACTCGCCCTTAGCCCCATTGACAGCCGTTTTACCATTGTCGTCAACCACTTTGGCATGCATTTCAGGCTTCATATACCCAATTGGCAAACGATCGTAGTGGTCCAGAACTGCTTGCGTCATTTCAATTTGGGTAATCGCCACCGTTGATTCGGTTGGCCCATATGTGTTGAAAATATGGGCTGCCGGGAACCGCTTTTTGAGTGACACTGCCGTCTGGTGCGTTAATTCTTCACCACAAAATAAGAAGTGGGTCAATTGCGGGTAGTGCGCCTGATCAAAGGTTGACTCTAACAAACAAATGTCCACAAATGAGGGGGTGGAAACCCAGACATTCATTGGCAAACTTCGCAATGCCGTGAATAAAACAATAAAATTATCCGTTGTCTTTTTAGAAAGAACGTGGAGCGTACCCCCTTGATAAAGGGTTGGATAGAGGCTCATCACTGACAAATCAAATGAATATGCGGGCTGCTGAAGCATTTGTAAATTGGCTGGTAACTTGAATTCATCCCCGACCATCCAATCCACAAAGCTTTGCAAATTGTTGTAACTAATCTGCACCCCCTTGGGTACCCCGGTCGTTCCCGACGTGAAGATGATATAGAAGATCTGATCATCATGAATTTTGTGCGTCATCTTATAAGTGACCCGTTCTAAGAAGATCTGTTCCAACTCAGATTTGGAAATGACGGGAACTCCCGTCATCTTAGTTGGTAAGTCGGAAACGGCAATCACTGCAACCGGCTTGGCAATCGAATTAATCATTATCAGACGTTGTTTTGGAGAATTAACATCAACCGGAATGTAAGAATGTCCCGATTTGATCACCCCAATGAATGCCGCGATCATCTCAAATGACTTCCCACCAAATACAATGATTGGCTGATTGATCGGTAAGCCCATTGCATCAATGTGTTCGGCGAGCGCATCTGAATAATCTTTTAGTTGCTTGTAGGTATTTTCCTGACCATTATAGTGATAAGCAACTTTGCCCCCATTATCCTTGGCATATGAATCAATCTTGTCAATTAAACTTTCAGTCATCAGTTGTCATCCTCTCAGAAATCGTTGTAAATAAATTTAGCCTGGTTGATTCCGCTGTAATCGTATAAATAAAACAGAACCAGCATAATTGCAAAGTAGATCAGGGTATTTAACAAGAATTTCACCACGGGCTTTTCCAGCCACTTTTTAAATGCCACGTAATCATCCCCCTTTATCGCTAGGCTATTTTGCCATCGACTAAATCGTTAAATAAATGAACCGCCGGATCTTGGACAGGTCGAGCCGGCCGATAATTGTTGGTCATCAAGACCACCCCAGTGTTACCATTTCTCGTAATCAAGATCGAAGCTTCATAGCCATAACCAACTCCGTGGGAACGGATCCCATTTGATTGGTTGTAGACACCGCCGCCGTATGTCGAAGCGCTTCCCGGCGCATGCAAGACATTGACGGCTTGCTTGGAGATCAGTCTTCCTTTCAAGATATCGCGCTCAGTTTTGAACAAATCAATTGGACTCATATAGACTTGCCCGGTTCCCAGCTCATTTTGCATCGCAGCTCGGGGTTCGATATAGCGTTCCTCATAAGTTTGGGCAATCTGTGAGTCCTTTTGGTAGCGGTAGCCTAACGTCTTATATCGGCTGGTTGGCCATTTTTGAACAAATCCGGTTCCCCGCAAGTTAAGTGGATAGACAAACGTCTGGTAGAAGCTATGCCGATACGTTTGATGGGTCAGCTTGGAAACAATTCCGGCTAATAACACAAAGTTAACCGGTTGATAACTCCACTGCCCTAACGACTGTGCTTTGCTTGAAACGTGGTTAACCGCGTATTTAAGAACATTCTTTTCGCTAAGCAATGCCGTTGACCCATCGCTAATCATGGATAACCCTGAATTCATGTTGAGCATGCTTCTGATCGTGATCCTGTTGGCATTTGGAATTGTGGGATAAAATTTTGCCAGCTTCGTGTTCAGGGAAAGCTGCTTGGCCGCAATCAACTTCATCACACAAACTGCGGTAAGCGATTTTTGAATTGACAAGATTTGGAATTGAGAATTGGCTCGATTAGGTTTTCGCGTTTCATAATCTGCATAGCCAAATCCTTTTCGGTAAATGACCTGACCATCTCGAACCAGTAAAGCCGAGCCTACAAAGTAATCTCGTCGCAGATAGTTCGTTAATCGCTGTGACTGGATCGTCTGTCGAGTCTGCTTGGCCTCTGATTGTTTAGCTGACGCAACCCTGCTGGTAACCTTTTGGCTTTCTTTAGTCTTGCTTGGCTTAGAGTTCAATTTCTTTTCACTCCGTTGCACTTGATCCTCGTGGTTTTGGTAACGCCAGTAGGTGAAGCCTCCCGCCATTCCAACGACGACCACCGCTAACAGTATGTATAAATACCCCCTTTTTTTCATTTCATCACCCCCTTATAACTAAATAATTACAGTTGAATGTCATTGTCACATTTCGGTAACAATTGATCGGTTTTATTATGACCGATAGGCCGGAAATCACAAGAAATTTGACGCTTTTATTCTTCGCTTATGGAAAGCTTTAATTTCTTTTGATTTCCTTTACTTCATTTTGCTAATTCGGCTATCAACTTGTTAATTAATTGGGAATGAATCGTAATACTGGAAATCTGTTCCGTCAGACTTCATTTCGTCAACATTTTGAAACCTGGAATCGCATGATTCAGGTTTCAAAAATCGGAAATAAGTAGTTGAGCCATCCGCTAATGTCCAATCAATGATCATCAGGATATTTGGCTTACAGCTGCGACAAACAGCTGATCCCACAATTTAAGCAAAAAAATAACGCATTCCAAAACTAGAATGCATTACTTTTTTCACTTAAATTGTGGGATCAAATTGCCTTTCGCCCCAATTTCACCTGATTAACCAGGAGAAATCACTATCGTTTAAAGATTTTTATTTTTGACCATGCGCCCGCTGATAATCCGCAGCCATCTGCATCACTAACTTTTTCATTCCAACAATATCTAAGATGCTGTCCGCAAATTCCTTACGAACCAGTTCATCTGGCAGGTATTCATCATACTTGTCAAAGGTTGGCACTTCATTCAGAAATAGCAAGTCAAGTGACGGAAAGTCCTTATCAGCTTCTTCCTGAATAATTTGGAAGAATTCAGCCTCATCACAGTCCATCGCAAACTCCATAAAATAGGGTCGTGATGAATTAAATCCGCGGAGGTTGAGCCGATCAGTACACTTGATTCGCAAGAGTCGTTCCAGGGCTAAGAATTGATAACTGCCCGTCCACGGGAAAAATGCCCACATCTTACCGCCAAGATTAATTAGCTGGTTGTCAGGTAGTCCGGCAATATTAGCCGTGTCTCGCATTTGGGTTAAGCGCGCCCGAGCGTTGCCTCGCAGGTAGCTGTATATTTGGGTCTCATTGAGGACTTTTCTCATTCGCTGGAGAATCTTAGGATGAATGTCGCCGGCAACATCCCCGAAATAAGCGGGAATCCGCCCCTTAACTTCATGACAATACACCTGATGCCTTTGCCGGTCCACATCTTCAACGACCCAGACTCGACCAGCAATGGCAATTTTGTCACCAACTGGAGGTGGCATCACGATTGTCCCCAATTCTTCTGATTTGGAGTGCACGCTATATTCTTCATTATCTTGGAAAACGGCATAGAACTTATAGTTATTAACGACTCGTTCACCGGCCATCCCGACAATCAGGCCACCAGCTGGGGTGCGCTCGATTTGGTTTGTCTTGAGAAGATGCTGCAGCAGGGTCCGGTAATCAGCTTGACTCACATTATGAAAATAAGCCAACTGCAACACCCGTGAGGCTAATTCTGCTGGAGTCATTTCGCCGCTTGAGGCAAGGGTACTCATGGTTTGATGATACAGCAAACTATATGGTAACCGGTTGGTATGTGGTGGTTCAACCCATTTTTCTTCGAGATATAGCTGGACCAGCGCGATTCCTTGAAGTAATGGCCAGGAAATCAAGTCCGGCAGCATGGCTCGTGACTCTGGGTGTTCCTCGCGCATCACAAAATGCATTTCCGGCGGATTTCCCCGCCTACCGGTTCGGCCCATCCGTTGCAAGAATCCCGAAACGGTGAAGGGCGCATCAAGCTGAAAAGCACTTTCCAATTTGCCAATATCAATGCCTAACTCAAGGGTTGCCGTGGCACAGGTTGTCATGTTCGCGTCTTCATCCTTCATGGCATCTTCTGCCGTTTGCCGAAGAGCTGGTGATAGGTTACCGTGATGAATCAGAAATCGATCGGGTTCATGGTTATATTCCGCGTATGAGCGCAATTCCTGGCAGACAGCTTCACATTCCTCACGGCTATTAGTGAATACCAGACATTTTTTGCCCCGGGTGTGTTCAAAAATATATCCAATTCCTGGATCAGCTAACTCAGGAGCCTGATCGGTTTTAGGGCCAACCAACTCAGCCGGATCAAAATTGTCAGCCGAGGCTTGGGGATCAGTTTTATAAAAATGTTCCATTGATAGCCGCCAGATTTGGCCGGTACTGTTGACCTTTGGCGCTACTGTCTGGTAATCACTGCCCGCACCCAAAAATTTGCTGGCCGCAGAAATGTTGCCGATCGTGGCCGACAACCCAATTCGCCGGGGGTGAACATCGGCCAGCTTTGAAAGCCGTTCAATCAAACAGAACGTTTGCCCACCCCGATCACTCCGTAAAAATGAATGGAGCTCGTCAATGACAATATATCGTAAGCCGTGAAAAAGGTGGGGAATATCCATGTGTTTGTTAATCATGAAAGATTCCAGTGATTCTGGGGTAATCTGTAAGATTCCTGACGGATGCTTTAATAGCCGCCGTTTACTGGATTGGGAAACGTCCCCATGCCAGCGCCAAACATTGATACCAGTATCCTGACAAAGATCCGTTAGTCGATCGTACTGGTCATTAATCAGGGCTTTAAGCGGCGCAATGTATAAACATTGAATTGAGTTTGCGGGGTGCTCCTGCAAGTCGGTTAGAATCGGAAAAAAAGCGGCCTCGGTTTTCCCTGAAGCAGTGGCAGAAGACAGGAGGACATTATGATCGGTGTTGAACAATTCCTCTGCCGCAGCCACCTGGATGGCCCGCAAATTCTGCCAACCATGATTGTAGATATAATCCTGAATGAAAGGCGCATATCTTGAAAAGACGTCCATAGGGGTCCTCCTTAATTAAATAGTGAATTCGGTGTAGTCCTTATCCTTTTTATCAGAAACCGCGTCAGATTTGTGATAGTCAAAATCACTTGATGACAGCAACTTTTCCACCGTGGTATCGGGATTTTGCCAAACAATGTCTAAGAGTTCAATAAAGTCCCGGATGACTTCCCTGGGGGTGATATTGGTATCGGCCCCAATTCTGGCATATTCAATCTTGATGAATTTAGCCAAATCCGCCTCGGTAATGGTGCGCTGATAGCCATACAATCCCGCATGCATATTTGCCAGTTTTTCAACGAGCACGAGCATTTCTTCAGCCGTTAACGGTTCCAACTTGATCACCGGTGCGTACATATCACGAGCACCAGCAGTTGCAAATTTGCCTTCGGTTAATCGGGAATGGAGCGCTTCATAACTATAGACACCCCGGCGATGATCCTCAACTGCTTGCGGGGTTCCGCCCATGAGGATTCCTAAATACTTAGCTTTACCTTGCAGCGTATCATTGTACATTGTCAAAATCTTTTCGTAATTATATTGACGGCTAATGCTATTGGGAATCTTATAAATATTGACCAATTCGTCAATCATGATGATCAAGCCGGCATACCCAGCCTGTCTGAAAAACGATGCAAATAATTTTAAATATTCGTACCAGTCATCATCTGAAATAATGACACTCACACCCAATTCCTGTTTAGCTTCAGTCTTGTGAGTGTATTCACCTCGGAACCACTTAATGACCTTTGCCTTCGTCTCGTCATCGCCTTCAAGATAAGCGTGATAGTACATGTTTAATAGCTTGGCAAAGTCAAAACCGTGAACCAGTTCACTCAAAGACGAAATAATCGAATAAATTTTCTTGTCTACCGCCGCGGCAAACTGTGGGTCGTCAACTGCCAGTCCGCTTTCGCTGGCAACGTTACTTTGGACTGAACTAATCCAGCGGTCTAAGACCAGAGTGAGGGCGCCTCCCTCTGGCCGGGTCTTGGTTGCCAAATTTTGAATTAATTCCCGATACAACGCTAGCCCTTGTCCCTTTGTCCCCTGCAGGCGCCGTTCTGGTGATAAATCACCATCAACGACAACAAAGTTCTTATCCATGACGTAGTTGCGCATGGTTTGTAGCAGAAAACTTTTACCTGAGCCATAGCGGCCGACAATAAAATGAAAGGAAGCGCCGCCTTCAGAAACGACATCAACATCGTGGAGCAGGGCTTCAATTTCTGCTTTGCGGCCGACCGTCACGTATGGTAACCCGATTCTCGGGACCACGCCACCTTTGAGGGAATTTAAGACTGTTTGAGCAATCCGCTTTGGGACCCGTCTCTTTTTAATATCTGCCACGATCCATCCACTCCTTTACGATAAAAATAATTGTTCCAAATCCTGCCGATAATCTTCAACGATGACCGGCTGATTATCAGCATTAAATTCAATAACTGTATCGCCAATCTCATCTAAAAGCTTTTCATTAATTTGATCGACTAAAATCGAAATCATCAAATGATGATCGTGTAGGTACTGCTGCCAAGGTTGACCTTTTAACAACGCAATTACCAGCGTTGTTTCATCAGCGTTTAACAATGACTGATCAGAACCAGCTGACTTATCTACTTGATCCTGTGAAATTGGTTCCTTTTGAGATGGCGCTGACCCTGGTTCCTTCTCATCTTCGGTTAGCAAGCTTTCACGAGTTTGGGATGCATCTCTTCGAATTTGGTCAAGATTAGCCAGATTGATGTCTACTATAGGACGTCGGTTCTCTTCTTGAATTCGTTGATAAGCTTTAATTCCATCCATGATTGCCCGTTGCAAGAGCGAACTCAGTTGCCGGGGCTTAAGTGGGTGTCCAAAGTGAAATGCCTTCCGTACTAAGCGATCCACCTCATGAAGCAGGGTATTGAGCTCTTTTTCCTGACGCTTGATTGGATAGTAAAGCATGGAACTGCACGTTTGTGGTTCCAACTTATAAATATGCTCGGAATCAACCTGATACACTTTGAGCCGCGGGGCTTTTCTAAAGTAAAACACGGCACTTGTGAAATACGTATGGGATGTTGGCACTCGACTCGCAATTATCTCGGCAAAGTAGTCAAACTGGTTGGTCTGTTTGAGAGCGAGAATTTGCTGCCAAACGATTTTTAACAATTCAGCAAATTGTTTCGGTGATTTTTTCAGCAATAGACACGCCTTAAGATATGTCGAATGAGTCTTAAAAACCGTCAGGAGTTGCTCTGGCGAAAAATCAGCTGGATGCAGTAAGATATGGTAATCCTTATCAGTCGCAATTGTTTTTGCAAAGACAGTCTGGGCCTTTTGCTGATCCAGTCCATAATATAGCACATAATCGCATAACCACCGATCGAGCAAATCACGCATTCGGCTATGATAACTGGGAGCACACTGATCACGAAAAGCCATGAGCTTCATGTAACCTTCCGTGGGTGAAGCCACCCCAATATTGTTTAAGAGCTCATAAATGTAGAGATAAGCGTATGAGGTGCTACTAACGGTGAAGTTGCCTTGGCGAAGTTGCGTCCGCCACGTAAAATACGTTCGTAGTTGGTGAATTGTCAGGTCATGGTAGACAGGAAAGTAACGTTTCAATTCATAGGTTGCGTTGTAATGGTCCTCGTAATCAGCCATCATCCGACCTTGCTGGTAAAAATTATAACCAACAATTTGAAATGATGGGACGCTATAATCATATGACTGAATCATCTTCTGAATTGGTGCCGGTACATCCGGTACATGACTGTTTTTCTGCTCTCGAGTCTGTTTAGCGGCGCCAACTGGTAACTGGATTTGCTGGGCACGATACTGGGGGTTGACCTTGTCATCAGGAGGCAGGTAAATTGACTGTTCTTGGGATGGCAGGTTTGGATTTGGCGGGAAATGTTTAAGCGAATAATTCAACACTTTTTGGAGCATTAGTTCATTAATCGCCTTTAGAGAAACCCCGACCCATCTCTGGTTCTTTGTGAATTTAGGCGCTGAAAAGTGAGGCAGGTGTTGCACGATAACCCTTAGGTTGCCACAATAGACATCTATATTGGCCGGATCATCCTGACTGGCAATCACAAAGGGACGCTTTGAAGTTGGGTGGATAAGAACTTTAATATGTGGAGATGATTCAGCGGCTGAAACAAATTTCAAGCCATAATAGTTAGCAACCAAATCATTCATTTCTTGCCAGTTCAACTATAACACCCCCATTTTATTCCAAACGTCATTCTAACTAAATTCTATCCTATCACGGGACGCAATGGCCAAGAAATTGTCTGCTGCCATTAAAAATGGTGAGCTCAACTCACTTGTTGTACTCAAGGGGAGCATTGATCCACAGTGCTAGTAATGTCTGATGCAATCTTAGATTAATCGGCAAATTTTCTTGTTAACCATTTTTATTTTGATAAAACTTGCGACAAACGCCTAATTCCAGAGATTTAAGCAAAACAAGCAGTGCATCCAAAAACCAGATGCACTGCTTGTTTCACTTAAATGATGGTTTCTAACCGCCATTGCCAGCCCACTTTCAACTACTTAGTTGGCAGGACAATGTCAGATGGTTTAACTTCTTTACCGAAGTATGGCTTCAATTGTTGGTTGTAATCCTTAACAAAAAATCCTTGTTTCGTTAATTTGTTAATTTCTTTGTTGGTCCAATTGAGCAAGGATTTGTTACCCTTCTTGACCGCTGGTGAAATATAAGATTTAGGTCCAATACTCTTGATTCCAACCGTGTACTTAGGATTATCTTTCGACCATGCGTACAGATATGAGTTGTCATCGGCTAAGGCAACCCCCCTGCCGTTCTTCAATGCATTAAATTGTTGGGTCTTGGAATCAAATTTCAACAACTTTGTATTTGGTTGCTTAGTTGTGAAGTAAGTTTCCGCTGTGGTTCCTTTAGTCACAATCACGTTCTTACCTTTCAACTGGCTGGCGCTGGTGATTGGCTTAGTCTTAGGAGAAACCACCCCAACGGAAACCTTCATATATGGTTTGGCAAAATCGATCACTTGTTTCCGTTCTGGGGTAACCGTAAAGTTTGCGAGTACCAAATCAACCTTGTTGGAGTTCAATGCATCAACCCGATTGTTAGCGTTCACTTGCACAAACTTCACCTTCACACCCAAGTCTTTGGCAACTTGGTGAGCCAAGGTGACGTCATAACCAACGCGCTTGCCATCTTGATTAACCCAGCCATATGGTGGCAGATCGCCAAATACGGCGATTCGAATTGTACCGTTCTTTTTGATCTGCTTAACGGAACTTGGATTGTTACTGCTGCTTGAACTAGACTTCTTTGAGCTGTTGCCACAGCCCGTGAGCACCAATAATAGGGCTGCAAACACACTCACGATAGCAATTAATCTTGCGAATGATTTCTTCTTCATAAATTTAATCCTCCTCAATTTTCCTTAAAAATCCATACTGTCTAAAAATTCTTGAGCGCGATCGGTTTGCGGTTTAGCGAAAAACTGTTTAGACGGCGTTTGCTCCAGAATCTTACCATTTTCCAAGAATAGGACGCGATCGGCAATTTCTTGAGCAAAGTTCATCTCATGAGTCACCACAATCATTGTCATGTTATCCGTTTCTGCCAAATCCTTGATAATGTTCAAAACACCGCGAACCATTTCTGGATCAAGTGATGCGGTGACTTCATCAAACAACATAAAGTCAGGGTGCAAGGCCAATGCCCGCACAATCGCAATTCGTTGTTTCTGGCCACCAGACAGCATCCGTGGATATGCGTCAGCGTAATCTTCCAACCCAACTCGTTGTAATAGTTGAATGGCCTCTGCTCTGGTCGCATCCGCGCTTTGCTTTTGCACTTTCGTGGGCCCCAACATAATGTTATCAATCACCGTCAAATTAGGGAATAGGTCATAACTTTGAAACACCATGCCAATCTTTTGACGGATCTGTTGCCAGTTCTTTTCGGTGGGATCAACCTGTTGGCCCTCAAACGTGATCGTCCCCTTTTGATAGGGTTCCAATCCGTTCAAGCAGCGAATCAACGTGCTTTTCCCGGATCCTGAAGGTCCAAGCAGTGTGACCACTTCGCCTTTGGCAACCGAAAAATTAATATCATACAAAACATGTCGCTTCTGATAATACTTCTCCAAATGTTCAACTTGTAAAATCTGATCAGCCATTTGTTCGCTCTAATCTCCTTTTTTCTAGTCGTTTAGCCCACCAAGACAATGGATAATCGATCAAGAAATAAAATAGAAAGATCAATCCGTATACCCAGAAGACGCCCGTCGGATGGGTGTGGTTGTTGGCTTCAATGATCTGTTGGCCAATGTTAATCACGTCCATCACCGAAATCAGCATCAGAAGAGAGGTTGTCTTGATTACTCGGGTTGCCAAATTGATGGTAGCGGGAATTTCAAGGGTAATTGCTTGGGGGATCAGCACGTACCGGTACAACTGATGACGATTTAACCCAATTGCCAGCCCAGACTCGCGTTGATGTTTTGGAACCGAAATGAGTGCCCCACGGACAATATCACTCATTTCAGCGCCAACCCACAGGGCAAACACTAACGTGGCGATCTGATCGGCAGGAAGATTGAAGTTCAACTGTTTTGGCAATATATAATAGAAAAGAAAGAGTAACACAACGGTTGGCACAATCCGGAAAAATTCCAGATAAAGCCGCAGGATCAGCCTGAGCAGTCGATTCCTGAAGGTTCTCAATACACCTAGGACAATGCCTAATATGAGTCCTAAGATGAGGGCAATTCCTGCAATTTTAACCGTTACCCAAAGTCCGCCAAGCAATCGAGTAAAATTGGTTCCTTCAAATAACACACTAATTCCCGAATGATCCATAGCGAACCCTCTTTTCTAATAACGTCAAAATAACAGACAGCGGAATCAAAATGATGGCATAAGCGACAACCAGAACAAACAAATACTCATTTGAACGATAATACATCCCGATCAAATCAAGCGCGGTGTTGGTGAGTTCCGGAATGGCAATCACGGTAAAAATCGACGTTTCCTTAATCAGGAAAATCACATTAGCTGCCATGGCGGGCACACTTAATGAAAAGCCCTGAGGAAAAATAACGTATCTGGCTAACTGCCAGCGGCTCAGTCCAATCGCTTTGCCGGATTCAAGCTGCCCCTTGGAAACACCATTAAAGCCGCCGGTAAATCCTTCGGCCATGTAACTGCCACCAAGAAAGATTAAGCCGATGATCCCACAAAGCTGGGCACTGAATTTAATGCCGATGACCGGAAATGCATAATACAGGAAAAATAGCTGAATTAGTAATGGCGTGTTCCGGGAGATTTCGACGTACACCGTGGCAATCTGGTGAAATATGGGAACTTTGAAATATTGCAGCAGACTACAGATCAAGCCAACCAAAATTGATCCAATTATTCCAATAAATGATAACCACAACGTCAACACAAAGCCCTTTTCAAACATTGGCAAACTCTGCTGGATAATACCCCAGCTCGTCATCTGCAATCATCTCCCTTGTAAAATTTTGTTTTTCGAATTGACAGCAATAAAAACGTCCCTGCAAATCTGACCGTAGCCAAATTACAGGGACGTTTTACCGTGGTTCCACCCTTGTTCATATTCGAAACGCATTCGAATACCTCATTAGATGTTTATATTACTTCATCAAGCTTGATTTGACTCCGAGCGCACTTTCAATCACGCTGATCCACCCTTTCACCCACGATGGTCGCTATTCATTCAGCAATAATCTACTCTTCTCATCAATGTCAAATTTAAACAAAAGACTGTCAATCGATTACTAATAAATGTAAGGTTTCTAAAGGAAAAAGTCAACCATTTTTACTAATTAAATGATAGTTCTTCTCACTAATCAAGTAAGAACCCCTGACGCTTGATGGTTGCCAACAACTCTTTGCGGACCTCATGACTTCTGCCAAGTTCCGCCACAATGTGATGACTAAACGATTCAATCCGGTCATTCGAACTGCGACTGCCATAATAGTTGGCAACATCAGCGTCGTACTCAGCTAATTGCGCGTTGAAGTCTGTTGGGAGCTTATAGCTGCCATCAAAATGCATCTCAGCTTGGGGCAGCCGCGGCTTAATTTCCGGTTGATCGGCTGGATAGCCAATTGCCAGACCCAATAACGGAAAGGTCAACTCCGGCAGATCAAGCAAATCGATCACCCGCTTAGAATCGTTTAGGATACTGCCCATAATCGTGCCACCAAGCCCCATGCTCTCAGCAGCTACCATTATATTTTGAGTGGCAATTGCGGTATCAAAGACGCTTGCTAAGAATTTATCAGTCGTATGTAAAATGTAAGGATCCGTGTTATGGGCCTTCGCAATTTGCAAGTTGCGGTATTGATCGGCCACCATCACGAAAAAGTGACCGCTGTTTACCAGCCAGTGATGGCCGGTAATGTCAGCCAACTGGGCTTTAACATCCGGCTCTGTCACACTCACAATCGAATATTGCTGGGAAAAAGTACTGGTTGAAGCATGCTGGGCGGCCTCAATCAGTGTTTGAACCTGCTCCTTAGTTAAAGGCTTGGCTTGAAAATGACGAATGCTGGTGTGATTCAATAACTGGTCTAAAATAATGTTGGTCAATAAAGCCATCTCCGATCCGCATTTTGAATTTACATTTAATGATTTTTGGGTTACAATAATCAATATCAGGTAATAATGATTACAAACTATAGAATTGAGGCATCAATTTATGGAAAAGAAACGATCGTTATCTCAAAAGATTAACGTGATGCGAGCGTCTGTAATGGGCGCTAACGATGGCATCGTGTCTGTCGCAGGGATTGTCTTAGGGGTTGCCGCGGCGACAAGTAATAACTTTGCGATTTTTATTTCCGGAATTTCTGGAATGCTTGCCGGAACTGTTTCGATGGCAATGGGAGAATTTGTATCCGTTAATACTCAGAAGGACTCCGAAAAAAATGCCATCAGTATCCAAAAACGAGCATTAGCTGATTCATACGATACTGAGTTTAACACAGTCAAGCATAAATTGGTCACAGATGGGATCTCCGATGAGTTAGCCCACCAAGCAACGAAAGAAATGATGGATCGTGATCCAATCAAAACAACGGTCCGCCAAAAGTACGGCTTTAACGTCGGCGAATATACCAACCCGCTTTCAGCTGCCATCGCATCGATGATTTCATTCCCAACTGGATCAATTTTACCACTAGTCGCCATCACAATGTTCCCAAATTCAATTAGAATTGAAGCAACATTTGTCGCCGTTCTGATTGCCTTGGCGATCACTGGGTTTACAGCGGCCAAGTTAGGAAATTCAAATAAGTTTCATGGTGTGGTGCGAAACGTGATTTCTGGCACGTTAACCATGTTGGTCACCTTCATCATCGGAACCTTAATTGGTAGCTAATCCCTTTTTTAACAAAGGAACTTGTCCATAAGTCCCCTCAATTGCTCCCTCAAAAAGCTGGGATTTCCGATTGACGACATTGATACACCAGTTCCTAATTATTTTAATTTATTTACTATGAATTTGTGGAGGTATTTTCCATGACAATTATTCACTCAAAGAAGAAAAAGGACATCCAAACAATGGATGAAAAGCTTAACACATTGCGAGCCGGCGTCTTAGGATCAAATGATGGAATTTTGACGGTTGTCGGGGTTCTGTTTAGTGTTGCCGTTGCAACCACCAATCAATTTACCATCTTCATTGCCGGACTATCGGATTTACTTGCCTGTGCCTTCTCAATGGCATCAGGTGAGTATGCTTCCGTTAGCACGCAAAAAGATACTGAACAATCAGTTGTCGAAACCGAGAAGAAATTATTAAAGACCAATTATGATCAGGAGCTCCGCGTTGTTTCAGATTATTATATTGATGAAGGTGTCACCCAAGAGACCGCAATCAAAATTGCCAAAGACTTGATGGCTAAAAAGCCCCTTGAAACCATCGTGAATATTAAATATGGGCTGCAGCTTGGCCACTACATGAATCCTTGGAACGCTGCCTTTTCATCACTTTTTTCAGCCGGTGCCGGCGGGATTTTCCCATTGGTTGCCATGACCCTTTCCCCAGTGGCCTATCAATGGCCCGCAACAATCCTAGCGGTCTGCCTTTCAGTCGCCATAACTGGTTATCTAAGTGCCCGACTGGGTAACGGCCTTGTTAAAACTGCCATTATTCGAAATGTCATCGTCGGCATTATCACGATGATCATTCACTATTCGTTAGGAATGTTGCTTCAGGCCTAGTGCCTATTTCGGGACTCCCGCATAGAGCTGAGCCAAATGATTGGCATCAACTTGCGGAATTTGATCATACAATGTTGGGGCAGCTTCCTGCATAATCGACTGATTATTTTGACTGTGACCCAGTCCCAAATCATGACCAAGTTCATGCATGGCAACACTGGCTTGCTGGTTAACGGTCTTGTAATTCATTCGGGTCATTGCCCCAGTTATCAGGTAACTTTCATTATAGCCAGCAAACAACGGCGCGCCAGAATCGCTAAACCGTTGAATAGTGTAGCCCATCACCACTCCTTCAGCTACAGCCCAGCCATCTGGTTCTTCCTTGTAGTTGGCTTTGGCACCAAGGATAATTTCAGCGTCATTTTCATGATGAGCTGGGATTAGCTGAACAACTTTCACATCGTTCCAAGCAGCGACAGCTTTTCGCCACACTTTAGCGTAGTGGCGGGAGGTTGTCGTTTTAATATAATAAGGGATCTGGGTCGTGGGCCAGTGATAATCCTTTTGGGGACTGTACGACGGCTTTGGATCAGTGTCCGGATTTTCGATCGGTGTCGTAGATTGGTGGATGGTTCCGGGAGCCAAGCTCACATTAAACGCCCAAATCACGCCGATAACCGAGAAAATCACAAGCAGCCCTTTAACAATTTGGACCCAGAATCTTTTTGAATGAGTCAATGTTTTTCTCTCCCCTCAGCTGTCATTGCATGACAATAGGCAAACTTTCAGATTATCTATTTGCGGCTATTGATTAAACTATTGTATAGTTATGTTAGATCGAATTAGCGAATTTAGTCACATTTTGGCTCATTCAACATTATCGCTTGGATCAGCTCACTTCAGGGAAAGAGGAATTGTTCATGAATAAAGCTTTTAAATTGATTACCGCAACAGTCGCCACGGCAGCCGTATCGTTTGGATTGGCATTGGCTGGTTCAACCACCGCCGCAACCGCACACGCAGCCAATACATTTGCCAGTTCTGAAATTAGCGGTCCCAGCGGTTACTTCTACAATTCAAAGGTCGGGGTTGCCTTCCACTGGAAGAATATCAAAACCAGTAATGGGGTGCAAACAATGATGATTATTGGCGATTTCAAGACACCCAAGTTTACAACGGGGATCCCAGTTGGCAACAAGATCAGCAAAAACAAACGAACCTTCACTGCCAACTATCGTCAAATCACCAGCAAAAGCAAGCTAACCAAGACGACTTACAGTTTTAATCTCTACAAATTAAGTACCAACAAATATCAGGTTAAGATTTCTAAGAAGCTGTCCAAGATCTATGATTTTTGATATACTTCTATGTAAAAAGCGAGTTTAAGCTATGAAAAATTATCCCAG
>NZ_JAHPPD010000052.1 GCF_019061365.1 Lentilactobacillus dabitei | reverse complement strand
TAGCGGCCATTTTAACTTCATAAGGAAACATAATAAAACCCCTTGAATTAGATTTCTCCAATTCAAGGGGTTCAGTTCATTCTGGAATAGTTGGTTCTTTTTTTAAATGACCGAGATCAGCCGTTTGGCGCAGGCTTTATCAACATAAGAACGCAAAGTTCAATTGCATTTATAAACACTCTCCCGACTAACGCCCACGCACCGCGGCTGATCATCTTTTTTCATTGCCCAAAATTCACGAACATTTCCGGTTGCATGTCCCATATTTTTGCTCTATAATGCTCTTTCGTGTTAATTTAATCTAATTATTACGGTTAGAAATACCAACGAGGATGTGAGCACAATGCCAGCAACATATTTACGAAAAGCAACCAATGAAGACTTACCAACAATTAAAAAAATCATCAAAGAAGCAAAAGCGTACCTCAAACAGCAAGGTATCGACCAATGGCAAAATGGCTACCCAGACGATGAGGCTTTAGAAACCGACGTCAAATTCGGCATTACCTATGTCCTGATCATTGACGGCAAAATTGCCGGAACCGCTGCTCTGCATCAAGGGCTGGATGTCAATTATCTCAATATTCACGACGGCGAGTGGGTTAACGGCATCCACGGCCGCTACACCGCTATCCACAGAATTGCCATGTCAGCAGACTTCCGTGGTCAGCACCTTTCAGACAAAATGATCACTGGGTTGATCACGATTTCCGGCGTTCTTGGTTACAAGGACATTCGAATTGACACCCATCCCGATAACTTCGGCATGCAACATGTCATCACCACCAACGGTTTTACCAAGCGCGGCACGATTTACATGACCGAAAAGGGTCACGAAGCCACTCCACGATATGCCTATCAACTCATTATTGGGTAATCATCAAAAATGAGGTAAAATGTTTTCGATGGGGTGATAGGAATGGTAGAATCAGATTTAACAGTCAAAACAGCACTAATTGTGATGTATGTGATCGGCATTATTTGTCTGGGAATTACCTTTTTCCTCTTAAATAAGATTAATGGCAGATTCTTCACCAAGTTTTCGATCGGCATCATCACTGTTGTTTTAGTGATGGGAATCATCTTAGTGAATTTGTTTAACTTGAGCTAATGATTTTTTAAAGATTGGGACGAAAGGCATTTTGATCCTCGAATTTAAAAAAGAACCAATTATTCCTGATTTTGGAATAGTTGGTTTTTTTTAAAATTCGAGGATCAGCCGCTTGAGCACGACTTTAATCTAAGTATCAGTGGCGATCCAAGGAAATGAGTATCAATTGGAAATTAATATATCCCGGTCTGATCCGGTTTTGGTTTGTCATTAAAACCAGCACTTCTTGGTTATCAAGATTAAAACTGCTTCATGTATTGGGAGTTCACCCAACTCATCCCCGTCGCTCACTGCACAACAACCTTCGTTCCTACTGGCACAGTCCGATTAATCCACTTGGCATCCGGGATCGACAGCCTAATGCAGCCGTGCGAATCGGCCTGCTTCCCCAATGTCTTGGCTTCAGACTTGATATAGTGGCCGTCAGCATTGGTTGGCACCGTGTGGAAAAGGTAGATTCCATGGCCTTTCCATGATGTCCAATAACGAGCGCCTTCCTTAGAGTGTTGATTATAGAAGAAGTTACCGCGTTCCTGTTGAACATGGAAAGTTCCTTTAGGAGTGGCGTTATCCCGACCGGTCGAAGCATACATTGTGTACAAGACCCGATTATTGGGACTCATCACATAAACTCGCTGTCTGCCGATTGAGACCCGCAGATAGCGATCATTTGCCCGCGTAATGGTCGGGTACGGCCTAGATTCAGACGAGTGGCGCCAGTTCACGATTTGGGTTTGACCGACCACGCCCGTTTTATGACGCGTTTGAGTGGTGTTGGAACACCCTGTTGCGGTCAGCATCAACGCTATCGCCAATATTATTTGCAACAATTTCTTCATTGTATCCAATCCCCTGCTCTGAAATATCTACTCGAGTATATCACCACAGGATTTTGGCACGACCTTTTTTGCTCAACCTTTAGCAATCCGTAAAATTAGTTAACTTTAATTAATTGTTGGTCCGCTAATAAATACAAATACTTTTCAGTAATTGGGCGACCAAGAATTTTTGCCAATGCCATTCCATACAGCTCCAGCTGACCGCGATATCGATCAACGATTGTTTGAACGGTCACCTTGGGCGTCAATCGATCAGTCTTGTAGTCAAACAAATAAACGCCGTCATCAGTGACACAATAGCCATCAATAATCCCATGAATCAGGATGCGTTGATCATCGTCATTGAAGTTTTTGAAGACATCGCTGGCCTTCATCAGTAATGAAAATGGGGATTCACGCTGGGTTTGCTCGGGGTTGCTTAAAACGCGTTGCCCGACAGAAGTTTGATAGAATTTTAAAACCCCATCAATGTTAATCTTATCGGCGACATTTTTGAGAATAATGCCTTGCTCAACCAATCGATCACGGAGCTGAGTGACAGATTTCTGGTCCGGCGTTGTTGAAAGATTGATCTGTTGAAGCAGCATGTGGGTCGCAGTTCCCACGTCGGTTGGCGAAGGCTGCTGCTTTCCGTTACCGGAAATAAACGTGGGGGCAGCTAGGCTCGACTGCGTATAACGGCTTGGGCGAATGACCTGATCAGCATCTAATAACGAATGATTGCCCAACTGAATATTATCCGGATCATCAAATAACCGCTTAATCTCAGAAACTGATTGATAGGCAGTGGTGTGGGTTGCAACCTGATGAGGATACTCGTAATCCATCAAACCTGCTATTTTGGCTGATTCAGGATCTAAAGACTGGGAAACAGTCAATTGATCAATCCAGTCGTTAGGAGACAGTGTGGCTTTATCTGCCTGCTTCATTGCTTTGGTCAACTTGGCATTGTCGAAAAACTGGATATCGAACTTCGATTGATCAGCGGCCAGTTCGTCAAAGGATTGGCTATCACCAAATTCGTTTAACACCAACGGATGCCGAGAAATTGCCGGACCAATCCATGATAAATAATTCTGAGCACTGTTACGAGTAGCAGTTGGCAACAATAATCTCCCAGTGGTGGTCTTTGATTGCCAGGTTAAAATCTGTTTTTTCTCATCAAATGGTTGATCTTTAGATCCTTTAACTTTGGCAACTAAATACAGTCGTTGTTCAGCTCTGGTCATCGCAACATATAATTTACGCATTTCTTCAGATAAAAACGCATTTTTGGTAACTGTCTTAACGGCTTCTTTTTGCAGTGGATCAGATACCTCTCGGGTTTCGTTATTTAAATAAGAAATACCGATTCCAAGATGATCATTCAAAATATAGTTGCCTCTTAAATCCTGATCGTTGAACTTCTTGCCAACATCGTTTAAGAAAACGACCGGGAACTGGAGACCTTTACTCCCGTGAATGGTCATTACCTGAACTTTGTCAGCCGCGGTCGCCGGATTGGCTGTCGCTAGGTCTTTGTCGTGATCCTGCATCCGTTCAATGAACAGGACAAACCTGAACAGCCCTTTGAAGCCATTCTTTTCATAATCAGCGGCCCGCTCGTACAAGGCATGTAAGTTGGTTTGGCGCTGGTAGCCGCCCGGCATCCCGCCAACATAATCTAAATAACCGGTCGTATTATAAATATCCCAAATTAAAGCCACAAGGCCGTCTTGTTGGGCAACATCCTTAAAATGAGTCAACTGGTTTAAAAAAGTGGCGATTTTGCTATAAACCCGTTGGCCATAATCGGTTGGTGCCGCCGTTGGGTATTGCTGATAAAAATCCAGCACCGCTTGATAATAATCACCGGTTTTCCGGTTAATCCGAATAAACGCCAGCTGATTTTCATCAAGGCCAACGATCGGTGACCGCAAGACAGCAACCAGGGGAATATCCTGATAAGGATTGTCAATAACCGATAATAGGGACATCATCACTTGAATCTCGGTTGTTTTTAAATAACTTTTAGCACCAGTAATCTCCGCTTCGATGTGATATTGCTTGAAAACATCGGCCATTGTCAGCTCACTATTGTGGGTTGGTGAGATGATGGCAATGTCACCCGGCGTGAGATCACGTAAATGATCGTGATCATAAATTTGCTCATGATTATCCAACAGAGCGCGAATTTTTTGGGCAATCATTTCAACTTGGCCAGTATCACTATCTTCAATCTGGGTGTCCTCAACTTCCCCATCCCCAGTGCCAGTGCTATTCTCGTAAATCAGCAGAGAAACCTTGGAGGGATAACTTTTGAGGGCCTCAGTATTTCCAAATTTCAGCTTGGCTTGAGAATAATTAATTTCGCCAACCTGCTTATCCATAATTTGTTCAAAAATCAGATTGGTGAAATCATCAATATTTTGGGCAGACCGAAAGTTTTCCGCCAGGGAGACCAATTCGTTGTCGTTATCTTGATCCGTATAGCTTTCCTCTTTATCAATAAACATCTGGGGATCTGCCAACCTAAACCGATAAATTGACTGTTTGGAGTCACCAACCATAAACCGGTTTCCCTGATCCGGTTTGGCAATTTTATTTAAAATAGCGTCCTGCAGCCGGTTATTATCCTGATACTCATCAACCATGATTTCGTAATACTGATTCTGCAGCTTCCGTTGGACCAGTTTTGCTGGGTCGCTGGAGTTATTCAAAATGTCATAAGCAGTGTGCTCAATATCAATGAATTCCATTAAATGGCGTTGATTTTTGAGTTCCTGATAGGCCTGACGAAATTGTTGAACAACGGCTACCAATTTTTCAATCCGGCCCTTGGCTGCCTGCATGATCTTAATGTTAGCGGTTTCGTCCAATAGGAAGTAGCGTGCCTGAAATTTTTGGAATCGTTCACCACTATTTTTGATGCTACCATTAATGCTGACAATTTGGGCATGAACCTTTTTTTGATCAGCTTCAAGCCCCGTTGCCGATGGAAACTTATCAAAAGTAAATTGATTGACAGCATCCCGCAACTCATCCCACGACCTACAGTTATCGATGTGCTGCTTCAAATTCTTGAGTGAATCCAACTGCTTATCGAGGGCTTCCTCATCTTTGAAAAGTTCAGCCTGCTGGGCCAACTGAATCATTAAGAAATGATCCATTTCGACCTGGCTGAAGAAATCATCAATCTGTGGTTTGATGAATTTTCGATAAAAATCACTTTCGATCAGGCTTTTCCCTTGAAGGTCATAAAATTGCGCCGAATTTTCCAGCCAACCATCGGGATCATCGGTGACATTGGCAAATTCGTCCATCTTATAAACCACGCTGGTTAAGCCGTCGTCACTGCGATCGTTGGAAAAGTTTTCGGTTAACCGGGCAAAGGAGCCGTCCTGATCATTACCATATAAATCTTCACGGACCCCTTGCCATGCTTGGTCCTTCAGGAGTTCTTTTTCCGTATCATCAGAAAGGATTCTAAAGTTCGGGTCAATCCCTAAAATATAATAATATCTGGAAACTAATTTCTGACAGTAGGCATCCATCGTAGTGATATCAGCTACCGAGACCTTCTGGATTTGAGTCAACAGGGCTGCTTTCTCTTGTGGACTATCCGTTGCGTTGAATTCTTCCCGCAATGATCGCTGAAGCCGCTGCCGCATTTCCTTAGCAGCCGCGTTCGTGAAAGTAACCACCAGCAGTTGGTCGATGTTGGCTTCGTGATTTTTGACCATTTTAATAATTCGATCCACCAACACCCGGGTCTTCCCAGAACCAGCCGAGGCGGAAACCAGGAGATTACCTGCGGGGCGATCATTAATCGCTTTTTCTTGATCTGACGTGTAATCCATTACTTTTCCTCCTTCAGCTTTTTGATAATGTCATTTGGCTTGAGTTTGTTAATGATTCGGTAGCGATTATTGGGCGAATCTTGATTTCCTAATAATGGATCAAAGTTCATAATCGGCTTAAATTTGGTGTACTGCATGGCCGACTGGCTGCCGTACTTAGTCGGTGATAAATTAATGTCCCCGGCAAAAATCTTGTTAGCTGCATCAACAATCAAGTGTTCAGTGTGCGTCAAAAAAGCCTCAAGTGTGTCTGCGGAAATCAGCGCAGATTTCTTGGATGGCTCACCATTTTTCTTTAATGTATATGGATAAACCTGAGAACTCCCCACCTCAAGTTGAGGCTCCAAACCACTGACCAAATCAGGATCAGAGACTAAAATCCCCTGATATTTGTGCTGATTCAATAGGGCTTCTTTAAATCCAGTTTTTTGGATATCAACGGTTTTTAATTTGGAATTAATAATGTGCAAATAAAGGGCCCCTGCTAGTGAAGCGTCCGGATCATCCGGGCTCAATTCCAACAAATTGTGCTTTAAAACGTCCAGATAGGTCAACAACTGCATCGAAATTCCGGTGTAAGCTTCCGTATAATCAAAAGATTTGTTACCAGACTTATAGTCAACAATCCCAAAATATCGTTTATCGCCAACCGTTATCGAATCAATTCGGTCAATCCGGCCACGAACATTCACTTGCCGGTTATCAGGCAACTCAAATGAAAGGCCTTTGAGATTGTCACCACTTGGTTGGCCGAAAACTTTTTCAGTCGTTCGTGGGCGCATTGGGGTGGCAGTTTGCTGATCACGCATGACCCGAATCATTTCCTGAATTGTCGCCCGCAGCTGGGAAGTCAGGTATTTCATCCGGTTGGAACTCGTCAAAATCACGTACTGATAATTGTCAGGATTCGTAATCATCTTTTGAACATTTTCGGCAACCAGGTCTTCAATATCCTGGTCACTTAGGGTCGTCAGATCAATCTGCTGTTCATGAACTTCCTTAAAGATTCGATCCAACGCTTCATGGAAGAAGGTCCCGGTACTGGCACTCGATAACTCAAACTTTTCTCGTTCCTGCAATCGGAGTCCATACTTTAGAAAATATTCATAGGGATTTTTATAGAATGACTGCAACTGCGAAATCGACACATCTAATTTATCTCCATAGAGGCCCGTTACAATGTCAGGCTTCAATGGCTTGGGATCATTTTTGTAGGCGATGCTTCCCAGTAAACGGTTGGTGAGCTGATTAAGCTCAGGATCGTTTTCCAAGGTGCTAAAAATAAACCGCCAAGCCGACGATAATGTCGGTGCAGTCGGATCAGCCCTGTAGGCGGCCTGAATCACTTGAATCAAATGGTGTAATGTTCCCCGCTTGGTTCCAACGTAAAGATCGATTGGCTGATCACTGGTTGGAATTGCCGGGTAATGATTCACTTTCAAGCCAAAATGGGTCGCAATTCGTTGGACATACGGTGACAGCTGAACACTCGTCTCATCATTGGTCTGGCCCGTATAAGTAAAAATCAACTTTTCACAAGGGGTCATAAAGGCTAAATAATTCAAATAGGGTTCAAAGGCCATTTGCGCGTCAGAGGAATCATTGAGATATTGATTGTCGCTTAAATTTTGTTGCAGCTGAGCAACATCGTCATCCCCAAACAAACTTTCATTCACCGTTCGCGCGGGCATATTATCATCGTTGGCGCCAATTATGAACGTCACTTTGTGGTTGTTCATCTGAACCATCCCACTTTCGGAGACGGTCACTTGATCCAACGTTGACGGGATTTGAGAGTAATCGGCCCCTTCAAATCCGGCATAAATCAACGCCCAAAAATCTGCCGCAACAAATGGCTTATCACCAATGATTGCCACGCTTTCGTCCAGCAATGAGCAAAACATCCGCCAAACCTGCTCAATTTGATTGGAACGATTAATGTGATTATCATCAACTGCTGCATCCCGCCAAGCTTGTAATTGGTCAACCACCCCAGCCTCAGTCAAGAAACGATACAAGATACTGGCAGCATCGCGATTCGTCCTTGCTTTGGCTAGTTGTCGATAAAATTTTGGCAGCGTGTCTTTCACCAAGTGACGAATCACGTTGATCTGTTGGGTAATTTCTTTGTCCCTATCAGTAATCACCGTGCCCTCATCATCGTCAGCGACCCATACATATTGCCAGTCTTCGTCTTGAGTCCAGCGACTTCCCTGATAATTGTTCTTGAGAACCAAATTTTCGGTGCGGGAAACTGCTTCGCGATAGTCAGCAATTGCCATTGGGCGCCCATCGACTTGGGGGATCACCAATTCGGATTTCAAAAAGCGCATCACGTCATCGTATTGGTAGTTACGATGACGGGCTGGATCGTCAATATCAAACAATGATCCCAGCAGCTCCACCAATGGATGGTCGACCATCGACTTTTGAATATCTTTAAAGTAGGGAATGGCCTGCAGCGAAAAGACCGGCTCTAAAATGTTGTTGTAGGCATCCAAATGGCGGGTCAAAATCAAAAAGTCAGAATAACGATACTGCCCATTCGCAACCATCCCATGAATCATCGTGGCCACTTGGTCGAGCTCCGAGTATAAATTGTCGGCCTGATAAACTTGGATGGCCTTTTTAGATTCAAGCTGACTGGGCGTGTTTGCCCCCATCCGACTCGACTGCTCCCAATACCGCTCTAATTTCAGCAGATCTTGAGTTACCCGCGGCTGATCGGCCATCACGGCCCCGACATAGGGCACTTTTTTAGTGGCCGCATATTTGTAAAGCCGCAAAAATAATTTAGCCGATTGATAAAATAAATCGGGTTCTTCTGGCAGCTCATCTCGATAGGCCTGGTCCAACGTCAAAGAAACTGTCACGCTGGCAGCTTTACTAATCAGTGTCTCCACCAAGCGAGATTCTTGAGCGGTGAACTTGGAGAAATCCGAAATATAAAAGTGATAAGCTGAGAGGTCAAGCTGCTCTAAATGATCACTCAGCAGATTCAAAATATTATGATTATCGAAGTATTGATCATCAATCTGCTTCACATATTCCGAATAAATAATTGAAAAATCGTGTAATTTATCCCGAAGGTCATTGCTGATCACTGTATCTTCATTTTCATAGAGTTCAAGCAGATCTTCCGGTAAAACGTTACCGGCTTGCATCTCAGCAATTTGATGAGCCACTTGGTTAACAAACCCGGGATGATGGACTTCTTGAGAAAATACAATCAGTTTGTTTTGATTATCCAAAATAATTTGATACAGCATCATGTTAATGCCGGCTTGGCTAATCCGTTGTTTCTGATATTTAGGCGAATTGCGCAAAAAGAACCAGGCCAGCCGAGTAAATGACAAAACTTGAACGTCACTTTCGGCAGCAATGGCAGCGGTTGGGTCGGCCAACTGTTTAAGAATTTCAACTTCAGATTCAAATTTAATATGATTAGGAACTAGGTAAAAGAAATTGTCACCGGCATGTTGTTGCCGATCATTTTTAAGAATATGCATCATTTTTTCTTGATGATCGTACCCGTTTTTTCCTAACACAAATTGCAGTGTCATTGGATCACCTCACTAGATTATGTTCATGATAACATAGTCCCTGCGGGTGGAAGCAAGCGATCATCATTCCCGTCAAAAGGGCCACCACAAACTGTTTTATTCAATTTCCATCAGCCAAAGATCAATATAATTGAACATTGGTAAAAAAAGGCTATTATTGATATTGGATGTAGTTTACATCCAATTATTTGACCTAAATGAAAGCTTTATGCTTGCATTGATCTTGTTAAGAGAGCCCGTCAGCGTAACCCACGATTAAATATCGGAAGCAAGAATTTACGATCTACCCCCAATATATCTTTCAAGTTCAAACAAACGCTGATAGGTTCTTACTCCTAATAACGCCTGGCACCCCCAGGCGGTACATAGTATTTTGATAGCTTCACTATTCAACCTTATAGGGATAAAATTGGGACGAAGGGCCATTTGATCCCAGAATTTAATAAAAAGAACCAACTATTCCAAATGAGGAATAGTTGGTTCTTTTTGTTAAATGGCCGAGATCAGCCGTTTGGCACAGCTTTTATCCAAATAGCTACGGCGATCTAAGTGAATGATCATCGATTGGAAATTAATATATGTCCCGGCTTTTTTGCGTTCGCTCTAGTTGAATGAAACCAGTCCCTCAGCTCACTTTCGAACCGACGCCCTTTGAATCAATTTTACCGGCAATGTATACTCATCCAACAAATTTTCACCCTCATCATTCAGACTATTGAATAACAGCCGCACGAGTAGATCAGCAATATCATCCAAAGGCTGGACAATTGTACTTAAATCCGGATTGTACTCCTGAACATTCGTAGAACCATCAAAACCGATTACTTGCATGTCTGCTGGTATTTTTAAACCGAGCTTTTTAGCTTCCTGCATACATAAAATTGCCGTCAAATCATCGGTACAAAAAACGGCATCGGGATGATCGATTAACAGTGATTGGTGGATGGTTGCCCGTTTAATGGCAGGCGTCGAATTGAATGGCAATTCAACGGTTTGTGGGGTGAGGCCCCGCGCCTCGACGGCCTTGTTGAAGCCTGTAATTCGATCGTTATTCGGCATCTGAACATCGATACTACCGGATATAAGCAACAACTTCTTAGCCCCTTTGTCAATCAGTGTCTTGGCTGCCAATTGACCGCCACCATAATTGTCACTTCGAACGGTTGGAATTTTATCCTTGAAGTATCGGTCATAAGAAACAATCGGCAGTTCGGTCATCCCATATTCCTTAATCCCTTCATTATGAGAACCCGTGATAATGCCATCCACTTGATTAGCCATCAGCATTCTCAAATATTGCCGCTCCTTATCCGGATTATCCAAACTATTGCAGATAATTGCCTTATAACCCTTGTTAAACAAACGGTCCTCTATCTTTTCGACCACTTCAGCAATAATTGGATTGGTGATTCCGGCAAAAATCAACCCAATTAGTTTAAATTGTTTTCCATGGAGTGCCCGGGCAGCCGAACTAGGTTGATAGTTCAAATGCCGCATGGCTTTATATACCTTTTCTTTTGTGGTTTCCGATAAGTATCCCCGGTCATTGATCACCCGGGAAACTGTCGTAGTTGACACACCGGCCAATTTGGCCACATCATCTAATTTCGGCTGCATATGCCTGTCTCCTTAAGTTTTATTTCTAACCAAGTATACCACAAGCTATTTTTAAATCCATTTTATGTTAATTTATGTCAAACGATTGACACAGAAAAACCAAACCTGTATGATGAATTCATGAAAAGGGTTACATTAATTTGGAGGTGTTTAGCTTGAATCAATCCTCATCCCAATCACCATGGTGGCAAAATGCCGTTGGGTATCAGATCTATCCGAAAAGTTTTTATGACAGCGACCAAGATGGTGTCGGCGACATTCAGGGAATTATTGAAAAGACCCCCTACATCAAGTCGTTGGGTGTCAACTTCGTCTGGTTATCCCCATTCTTTGCATCACCAAACGTTGATAATGGCTATGATGTGTCGAATTACGAACAGATTGATCCCCAATACGGAAAATTAGCAGACGTTTTTGAAATGATTACCAAGTTTCACGATGAAGGGATCAAAGTAGTCTTCGACTTAGTCATCAACCACACGTCCGACCAGCACCACTGGTTTGAAGAGGCCAAGAAGTCTCGAAACAATCCTTACCACGACTTTTATATTTGGAAAAAGCCGGCAGCCGGCAAAGCGCCGAATAATTGGCAGTCCTTATTCGGCGGCTCGGCCTGGGAATACAATCCCCAAACTGATGAGTATTATTATCATCTATTTGCCAAACAACAACCTGACCTGAACTGGGAAAATCCCCGGGTTCATCAAGCTGTCAGTGAGATCATTGATTGGTGGGCTAGCCATGGAGTTGATGGGTTTAGGCTGGACGCGATCTCCCACCTGAAAAAATTACGAACCTTCGCCGACGTTGACCAACCTGATGAGGCCATGAATGATGTGGCCGGCATTGACAATTTTCTTCAGGAATTAAGTGACGACTTCAAACGCGATCACCTAATGACTGTCGGCGAGGCCGGTGGCGTGTCAGTGTCAAGAGCCCGACAATGGGTCGATGAGCAACATGGTTATTTCAACATGATTTTTCAATTTGACCATGTCAGCTTTTGGGAAAAATTCACTGTCGGTCAAGTAGACGTTGCTCAGTTAAGAGCCGCTCTCACCCGCTGGCAAAATGGATTGGCAGATAATGGCTGGAACGCCCTATTCCTTGAAAATCATGATCTTCCCCGAGCCGTCTCCTACTTTGGCAACGATACTGATTACCGCAAAAAAAGCGCCCAGGCACTTGGCATGATGTACCTGTTGATGAAGGGAACCCCCTTTGTCTACCAGGGACAAGAGCTTGGGATGACCAACGTTTCATTTGATCACATTGATCAATTCCGTGACCTCGATAGCAAGCACTTCTACCAAGAAAAATTGGCCGCCGACTGGCCAGTTGCCAAAATCATGACCAGCTTACGGGCAAAGAGCCGCGACAACGCCCGAACACCGATACAGTGGTCAGCAAGCAAATTTGCCGGCTTCAGTCACACCCAACCATGGATCGAAGTTAATTCGAACTATCCAGAGATTAATGTGGCCGACCAACAGCCATCGCCTCAATCCACTTTGAATTTTTATCGGCAGCTGATTGATCTCCGCCTCACGGATGAGACATTGCTGTCAGGTCAATATCACCTCATCGATACTCACGACCATCAACTTTACGTTTACACGCGTGAAGTAGACCATTCCGGTTATCTGGTTGTCACTAATTTAAGCGATCAACCGGCTGAATTCCAGGTCCCTGATCAGTTCAAACTCACCAGCTTGGTTTTAAGTAACGATCAAGCTGCAGCCCTTGATTCGCCAATTGCCCTCAAGCCGTGGGCAGCCAACCTCTATATGTATGAAAGGAAAAATTCATGAAACTCACAAATAAAGCAATGCTCATTACCTATCCAGATAGTCTTGGAGATAATCTTAAAGACTTGCAACACGTGCTCAGTTCGCAACTCGATGGGGTGGTCGGTGGCGTCCACATTTTGCCATTTTTCCCATCTGCCGGTGATCGGGGCTTTTCACCCGTTGATTACCAACAGGTTGATCCCAAATTTGGGGACTGGAACGATATTCAAACGCTTGCCAAGAATTATTACCTGATGTTTGATTTTATGGTGAACCACATTTCCAAGCATTCCAAGTATTTCCAAGACTTCCTACAGAATCACGACCAATCAAAATATCGTGACCTCTTTATTCACTGGGATGAATTTTGGCCGGCTGGACGCCCCACTCAAAAGGACATCGACCTTATCTATAAGCGTAAGCCCAAGGCACCCGTCCAAGAAATCACCTTTGCGGACGGCCAAACCGGCAAAGTTTGGAATACATTTGGTGACGATCAAATCGATCTCGATGTAACCAAGCAAGCCACCAAAAATTTCATCAAATCCACCTTAGAGTTTCTCATGAAAAATGGGGCTTCAATTATTCGCTTGGACGCCTTTGCCTATGCGGTTAAGAAATTAGATACCAATGATTTTTTCGTAGAACCTGAAATTTGGAACTTGCTGGACAACATCAACAAGATCACGCAACCTCAAGGAGCCACCCTCTTACCGGAAATCCACGAAAATTATCACATTGTCCGTAAATTAACTGATCACAATTACTTCAGTTACGATTTTGCCTTACCAATCGTGACCCTTTACAGCCTCTACTCGGGTGATGCCACCCGTTTAGCTGCTTGGCTGAAATCTAGCCCCATGCGTCAATTTACGACTCTGGACACCCATGATGGTATTGGAGTCGTCGATGCCAAAGACATTTTGAGTGATCAAGAACTCGATTACACCAAAGCCGAAATGTACAAGGTCGGTGCCAACGTCAAAAAAGTTTACTCAAGTACGGCTTATCACAACCTGGACGTTTACCAAATCAACACCACTTATTACTCGGCTCTTGGTGACAACGATCCAGCTTATCTAATGGCCCGGGCAATTCAAATTTTCGCGCCAGGAATTCCGCAGATCTATTACGTAGGCTTGTTGGCTGGCAAAAATGATTTGGACTTACTTGAGAAAACCAAGGAAGGCCGTAACATCAATCGACATTACTATTCATTAGCTGAAATTGACCACGAAACCCAGCGTCCCGTTGTTAAGGACCTTTTTGCATTATTGAGATTCCGCAATGCCAGCACCGCATTTGACCTCGATGGCAGTATCCAAGTTGAGCAGCCAAGTAAATCAGAAATCATCATTGTCCGCAGCTCAGCCGATGGCAAAACGGCGGCCCGGTTAACTGCAGACCTTGAAACAAAATTATTCACTGTTGAAGCCAAAGATAAATCCGAATCTTGGACAAAAGTTCTCGATTCAGCCAACCTAACTGATTAGGGAATGGAAGGATGACAAATCATGAAATTAGAAAATGACTTATCTGTTTCAGAGCTCGGTACCGACACCCAGCCTGATATGCATCTTGAAAAATTGAGTAATAAAGAGCGAGTTAGTTATGGCGTCAGTGACTTTGCCTGCAATATCGCCAATGGGATGGTCGGGACTTACTTAATGTATTACTACACTGACGTTTTTCTCGTCGCCGCCGGGGCAATTGGCACGCTATTTTTCGTTGCCAGAATCGTTGATGCAGTTTGTGGCCCCGCTTGGGGAATTTTGATTGATCACACCCACACTAGATGGGGTAAGAGCCGACCATTCTTCCTCTGGTTCTCAATTCCGTATGGGATCTTTTTCATCCTGGCATTCTCTTCGGTGCCATTGGATTCGATGGGTAAATTGATTTGGGCATACGTCACCTACATTGCAATCGATGTATTATATCTAGGAATCAACATTCCAATCACTTCGATTTTGCCATCCCTCACCAGCAATCCCCAAGAACGGGTCCGACTGAGTACTGTCCGGCAAGTTTTGGCAACCACTGGGGCAACCTTGATTTCAGTGATGGTTCTGCCAATGGTCGCCCTCTTGGGTCGTGGCAACAACCAGCTCGGCTTTTTCCTGACTGCCGTAATCATTGGCGTCTTGACCAGCTGTCTGCTACTGGTCACTTTCAAGAATACCCGCGAACGGGTTCATCCCAAAAATGATCACAAATTACCATTATCAGAGTCCATCAAGGCTTTAAAGGGTAATTGGCCTTGGATGATCATCTCACTGATGTATTTCTTTTTCTGGATCGGCATGCAAACCAAGCTTCAAGTAACGGTCTATTTCTTTAAATACAACATGCACGATGCGGGATTGGCCTCGGTTATGTTGGGTCTGCAAGCTATTTCGTTAGTCGTGATTGTCTTCACCCCATTTCTGACCGCTCACTTTGGCAAGAAAGGAACAATGTCAATTGGGTTGGGGCTTTGCGTGATTAGTCAAGCAATCTTAGGGATTGGGGCTCACTATTTGAGTGTCCCAATTCTGGCCGCTGCAACGATTCTGGGTTACTTTGGAAACGGCTTCTTCGCCGGCTTACTACCAGTGATGCTAGCCGACACCGTGGACTATGGCGAATGGAAGAGTGGCGTTCGAGTTGAAGGCTTGGTGACCTCATTCTCCGGAATTGCTTCCAACTTCGGCATGGGCGTTGGTGGTGCCGTTACCGGATTCCTATTGAGTATGAACGGCTATGTAGCCAACCACCAGCAGACACCGCAAGCCTTGAAAGCAATTGAAATGAATTATATTTGGGTGCCACTGATTGGGTTTGGCATTGGGTTAATCCTGATGTATTTCTATCAGTTTGATAAAATGCAGCCGAAGATTGAAGCAGATTTGATGGCGAGAAGGTTAAAAGAGGAGTAAAAAGTAGCTGATCATAGTGGTTACTGACACAAATAAATCCAAATGAGACTCAGGAGGTATGATCACTTCCAGTCCCATTTGGATTTATTTTTGTCCATTTAATTGGTTCTGAACTTCTTCAATTGACAAATGATTCAGCAATCGTTGAACCTCAGAAACCACATTTTCTCTTTGCATTTTCATGAAATGCAAATTTTTCATCGCCAAATCGACGTATTGGGCAACTTCTTTAGAATCCATGTGAGCCTCCGTCTGTCCTAAGCTGCATCGTGGAAACCTGTGTCGCCAAGCAACATTCAGGTTAGCCGCTACTCTTCACTTTATTTTCTTCCATCACCTTATTGGTGTAGTATTCCAAATCATCGATCACCTGTTCATTTTGTTGGCCCTTTTGGGTGGCAGCATGCAAATTTTGTTGTGCCACGGCCCAATACACCAGGTTGTCAGTGATCGGCAGAATGTCCCTAATGATTCTAAACTGGAAATTTTCCTTGTTGGTCGTCTTCATGTTCACATAGTTATTCCAATCCGTCACCATGCGGACGCCAGTGTGCTCATCCTTTTGAAACGCCTCGATAATCACAAAATGAGAATTTTTATTTGCCTCGGATAACTGTGCTTTCAACACCTTCACTTGGTCTGAATCCAATTTAATTGCCATATGCTCACCCCAATTCTATTTGCTAATAATTCCGACCGATCGATTAATGAAATCATTATTGTCGAACATCTCGAATGAAAGCTTCGCAACCGCCCCACTGGACACCTCTCCGTATGGCATTGTGGTTCCTTCATTAAATAGTTGATAATTTAATCCAGCTTGATCAGTCAACTTCGTCATCCTAATTATAGAATACGGAATTTCTGCCTCGTCGACAATTTTTATTGCATATCTTTGCTGTTTTATAAATTCTTTGGAATCTTTAACCCCCTCGTAAACGGGGACAGTTTTTAATTCATCATCAACTCCGGCATAAGAGAGCATCACAAAATGACTCAGCGGTGGCTGAACTTCGTCAATGGCATCGAATAATTCTCCAAAATCCAAATCAACGTCCAGAGGCCCAACGGCTGAAAAAATCCAGTCAACGTCCTTTAAACGCTTGGCATAGCCCATCACGTCTTGAAGATTACCTTGGTATTCTTCATAGCTTATTTGGGGATCGGCAGCTAATAGCTTCTCAAATTGAGGAACAACGGGATTATTTTCATTTAAGATCAATAATTTTTTCAAAGGCGTAACTTCCTAATCTAAATGATTTATTATTTAGTTCAGTTGTTTCATAATTAATATGTACCATATATGTCAACAGAAATCAAAGGAGGATGGCACATGACTCAAACTGTAAAGATTGGCAAATCAACTGTTGAAACAATACCACTGGGATTTGGTACCAATGCTGTTGGTGGTCATAACCTGTTTCCAGATCTTAGTGAAGAAGATGGGATGAACTCGGTCCGAGCTGCTTTAAATAGTGGCATTACCATGCTCGACACGGCCTACGCGTATGGTCTGGGACGTTCGGAAGAACTCATTGGCCAGGTGATCAAAGAATATGATCGCTCAAAAATCACCATCGCCACAAAAGGTGCCCAGCTCGTTGATAAAAATGGGAACACCACAATTAGCAATGATCCGGCTGACCTCAAACGATTTGTGAAGGCAAGCCTAAAGTGCCTGCAGACCGACTACCTCGACATTTTCTACATCCATTTTCCAGATGACCAGACGCCAAAGGACGAAGCAGTGGCTGCTTTGAATGAACTCAAGCAAGAAGGCCTCATCAAGGCAATTGGCGTTTCAAACTTTTCTTTGGCCCAGCTCAAAGAGGCCAACAAGAATCATCAAGTAGATGTTGTGGAAGACCAATACAGCTTAATTCATCGCCAACCGGAAAAAGAGTTATTCCCATACTTGCGGAAAGAACGCATCTCCTTTGTGCCATTCTTCCCGCTGGCATCGGGCTTACTAACAGGTAAGTATGATGGCTCACCAGTTGATTTCCCAGCCGGTGATTTAAGAAAAAATGATCCAAACTTTGCTGGCAGCCGCTTCAGTGGCATCGTCCAGTCGGTGAAAAGCTTGCAGCCAATTGCGGATAACCACGATGCCACAATCGCCCAAGTTGTCTTGGCATGGTACATCAAGAACCCAGATGTCTCGGTTGTCATCCCGGGGGCAAAAACACCTCAGCAGGTTCAAAGCAATGCTAAAGCAATGAATATTGCATTAACTGATGAAGAATTTAATGAAATAGATAATGCTTTTAAACTATAAACGTTAGGAATTATTAAATCAGAACTAGACAGCTATCTAAAAGAACACTTAGTTTTGGCTTCGAACTTTGCTCACCGGCTTCACACTATATTGCGGGTTGATCTGCAATTCCTTAATTCGTTTTTCGCCCCACTCGTACATCTGATTAATGATCGGCATCAGGGTTCGGCCCAGATCCGTTATCCGGTAGGTCACTTTCACCCGGGAATCAGTGGTGACTTCCCGCGAAATCAGACCGTCCTCTGCCATTTCCCGCAGCTGATTGGTCAGTACTTTGTGCGTCACTTTTGGCATCAACCGCATTAATTCGTTAAACCGATAAGCACCGTCAGTTCCTAAATGAAACAGGACCACAATTTTCCATTTACCGCTAAACATCGATAAGGTGAACTCTTTTGAACAGCTAAAATCGCCGCCCTCTAATCGATCCTTCACGTCTTTTCTGATTACGTCAGTCATTTTTTCTCCTCCGAACATGGGCACGCACCTGCAAGTGCGTTATTGTATCGATTTGATACTCAGTATAAAATAGATACCATGCTTTAACAAGAAAGGAAGAGACTAATGAGTAAAATTGCTGTAATTGTCACCAATGACGTTGAAGATATCGAGTATACCTCCCCAGTTGACGCCTTAAAGAATGCCGGCCATGAAGTGACCGTGATTGAAAACAAGGCTGGCAACAAAATCAAAGGCAAACACGGTGTCGATATCACCGCAGATCAATCGATCGCTGATGTTACCCCGGCAGACTTTGATGGCTTACTGATCCCTGGAGGCTTTTCCCCTGATCAATTACGGGCTGACGACAGATTTGTCAACTTTGTCAAAGCATTTCTCCTTGCAGACAAACCAACTTTCGCGATTTGCCACGGTCCTCAACTGTTCATCCAAACAGGCCTCACCAAGGGTCGCACGATGACTGCCTACCTCACCGTTCAACCTGATCTTTACTATGCAGGGGCGCGTGTGAAGGATCAGTCGGTTGTTATCGACAATAACTTAGTGACTAGCCGAACACCCGACGACTTGGTTGACTTCAACGCAGCCATGCTTGATGTATTGAAGAATAACTAATTAGTATTTCAAGATCGATATAAACAATTATATCTATTTATCCTAATTGATTCGCAGATTGAACATATTATACTATAATGATAGTATAAATATGTTCTTTTTTTATTTATATCCGAACAATAGAGGAGCTATTATTGATGTTAAATTCGATTGCCCACTTTTTTGATTTTGAGGGTCGGAAAACAAATTTCCGAACTGAAACCATCGCTGGGATCACCACGTTTGTTTCAATGGTTTATATTCTATTTGTGAATCCGAATGTCTTGGGAGTTAGTGGTATGGACAAGGGGGCCGTCTTTACTGCAACGGCCCTAGCATCCGCATTTGGCTGTTTTCTCATGGGGTTCATCGCTAACTACCCGATTGCCATATCTGCCAGTTTGGGGATCAACGCCTTCTTTGCTTATTCCGTTGTCATCGGTATGAAAGTTTCTTGGCAAACTGCATTGGCTGGCGTCTTCGTTGCGTCAATTATTTTTATGATTTTAACGGCGCTCAAATTACGAGAAAAGATCATTGATTCGATCCCGGCAGATTTAAAGGCCGCAATTGGCGGTGGGATTGGTTTGTTCATCGCGTTTATTGGTTTAAACGATGGCGGTTTGATTGAGGCTAATAAAGACACTTTG
Source organism: Lentilactobacillus dabitei (assembly GCF_019061365.1). GTDB lineage: Bacteria > Bacillota > Bacilli > Lactobacillales > Lactobacillaceae > Lentilactobacillus > Lentilactobacillus dabitei. The sequence goes on along the minus strand of NZ_JAHPPD010000052.1, from coordinate 1,614 downwards.
GTTAGTCTGGGTTCACTTCATGTCGGCACAACCTGGTTAACCATTTTTGGGTTGATTGTGACCATCATCCTCATGAGCATGCGCGTTCCCGGTGCCATTTTTATTGGCATGGTACTCAACGCCATTTTGGGGATGGTAACTGGCCTGATTCCACTGCCCCATCAATGGGTAGCCGCAATGCCAAGCCTGGCACCAACATTTGGAGTTGCCTTGACCCACATTGGCGACATTAACTCGCTTCAACTGATTGTCGTCGTGCTGACTTTCTTGCTAGTGACCTTCTTTGATACAGCTGGTACTTTGGTCGGCTTGGCTGAGCAGGCTGGCTTCATCAAGAACAACAAGATCCCCCGAATTGGCCGCGCGTTGATCGCCGACTCTTCAACCATGTTAGCGGGATCTTTGCTGGGGACATCCCCAATGGGTGCCTTCGTTGAATCGTCAGCTGGGATTGCCGTTGGTGGCCGAACCGGTTTTACCGCCATCGTGGTTGGAATCCTCTTTATCTTGGGGACATTCTTCTCGCCGCTATTAACCGTCATTACCAGCCAAGTCACGGCGCCTGCCCTGATTATTGTTGGGGTATTAATGGCTCAGTCCCTTAAAAACGTCCACTGGGAACAGTTTGAAATTGCTGCGCCTGCGTTTATCACGTTAGTCGGCATGCCATTCACTTATAGTATCGCCGATGGAATCGCCCTTGGCTTCATCACCTACCCAATCACCATGATTGCTGCCAAGCGTGGGAAAGAAGTCAGTGCAATGATGTATGGATTAGCCGTCGTCTTTGTCTTCTTCCTCTGGATCCTGAATCGCTAAAACCTTTTGACCTTCGATTCGAAAAGCGGTAAGGTTAAAAGGTTGTCTTGACAACTAAATAATTTACAAGGAAGGAATTTATTTATGAATTCTAAGACTAATGTTCTCGGCATCGACAGTGTTCTTGATTTAACCAAGGCTGCCGTTGTTGCTGCACTCTACATCGTTTTGACGATGGTCTTTGCAGCCGTAAGTTACGGGCCCGTTCAATTCCGCTTTTCTGAAGGACTGAACAACCTGGTTGTATTTAACAAACGCTATATCGTTGCAATCACGTTAGCGTGCTTTATTACCAATATCATGTCACCAAATGGCGCTATTGACATGGTGGTTGGTACGTTTGAAACCCTGATCAATTTAGTAACGATCTATTTAGTTACCAAGCATATGAAGTCACTAGTGGCGAAATTAGTTGCTTCCGTTCTGATCGGGACATTCTACATGTTTATTATTGGATTTGAAATTGCCATTATCGGCCACGCAGCATTCTGGCCAACGTTCTGGAGTACCTACCTTACCGCTGGAATTGGTGAATTTGTTACCATGACAATTGGTGCCGTGGTTGTTTACCTAATCAATATGAGATACGACTTGGCAAAGTAAGCATAACAGCATAATTTTAATCGAAGATGCCAGTTTTACTTAACTGAAAAGACACCATCAATCAGATTCTTTCGATTGGTGGTGTCTTTTTATCTACCAATTTTTTAATCCCTTGAATTGTCAAATTAAGTGCAACACGACATTAAAGAATATTTCATAAGGCGTTTTCCATCCGAGACATTTACGGGGACG
>NZ_JAHPPD010000051.1:19051-21292 GCF_019061365.1 Lentilactobacillus dabitei | reverse complement strand
ACCCCTGTAGAATACAGGAATCAAGCCATGGTAGCTTAAATCAATATCTAAACTTGTCTAACTTTTCTGTTGCACTTCATTTTGGATTTTAGAGGGGGCCTACTTATATGTTGAGCGCATTTCCACTATGTTCGGAGCATAAGCTATAAAGACCAATGATGAACGTTTTTTGTTCATTGTTGGTCTTTTTGTCTTATGTAGTAGGATTCAGGACTGTCGACGTGCATTTCTGCTATGTAATAGAGTACCGGTTTGACTCCGGAGAATATAGTTCACGCCTCCACCTCACTAGTTAATTTTGCTATGAGATCAATTATCCGGATGATTTATATTTACATAAATTTACCCCTAACAAATAAGATATATGTGATATGCTATTAATAGGGTCAACTGATTGCTTTCATTTGTAGTTCTTCGACAATAGGCTGATCGTTTTTATTACTGATTATCTTAATTGATACATGTACGGAGGCAATTTATTTGAAAAAACATCTGATTCTATTCGCCGGTTTAATTGTCAGTTTTGCCGGCCTTGCTCTGATGAGCATTCCACAAATTGTAAAAGCAGCTGGAGTTTATCACACCGTCAAATCTAAGACTGCTAACAATACTACTTTTCACTGGAATGGCAGTACGAAAGCTTACCTCTGGAATGATAATCTCACCCAAAAGAAACATCATTTAACCAATTACCCCAAAACGACCTGGTACGCCGCCAAAGTTTTAAAAATGACTAATGGCACCAAGACCGGAACCTTTTACTATGTCACCAGCCAATCTGGAAAAACGACGGGCTACGTTTGGAAAGGGTATTTGACCGCGGGAGCTTATGCCAGCAAGAAAGCCGTTGGTAGCGACTCAAACTGGATAACCAAGGGCAACCCTGGTGGGGTCCCCCATCCAACCAGTGCTGAGCTTAATGATCTACAGGGAGCTGATCCGGACCAATACGATTCAACGGTTACGTATTATCAAGACTTACCAGTCATTAAATCTTTTACTGGCACGACCTATAACTATAAGTTGGATGAAGCCGCTGCGGGCTATTTGGGAAACGACTATGACTCGGTTACCAGACACGATTGGGGCGACAAATTAAATGATATGAAGTTCATCAAAATATCGACCCAACTAACCGATCAGCAAATTCAAAAGTTGGCTGATGGCTCTCCAACCTTTAAAAGATTTGTCCTGAATGACTTAGCAAAACAACACATCAACCTGTCAGCCTATAAGGGATGGCAAATTGGCATGTTCAGTCTGCCAATTTATCAAACTGAATTAAAATCAGCTGGTAGTAATTCCCACATCGGCGAGTATGCAATTGCTTTATATAAGCCTTAGTAAGGGCTTAGCGTCTGCCCCAAAATTCCAATTCGTCAATCTTTACACCCCATCCAAAATATTATATGCTTTTGGTATTACCAAAACGACAGATTAATTATTGCAAATCCACACTATATCGACGGGGGAAAGTAACTTGTTATATTTATCAGTTTTCTTATGTGTTGTCGGCGCGATTATGATTCTACTTGGATTCTTCTCACTTAGAACCGCAATGTACAAAAATCAAACTCGCGGCCTGATTGTCTTTCTCATTGCCATCGCGGTTGTCATGATTGCTATCGGGGGCTATTTAATGCCAGGGGCTATTCGCAGCCAAAATGAAACAAAGGAAACCCCGCCGACTGAAAAACAGCAACAAATGTCATCAATGGCCAGCCATAACAAAAACATGGTCTTCGATGCCGGCGAAAAGAAGCAGGCGGCCGCCCGTCGTCAATTAAACGAAGCCAATGTTTTGAAGACACTTAAGGGAAGTTACCGTAAACTCGGCAAGGTTGATTTTAACGAAAAGACCAAGGTCTACACCCTCACCATCACCAATAAAGACTTCAACAAGGCAATGACCTACCTCAAGAAAAATCCGGACCAATCTAAAACAGTCCAGTGGCCATCCAGCGTGAAGGGCTTTACCAAAACCAGCTTGGTTATCAAAAAAGGGGCTGGGGCTGGCTATCAATTTAGAATTGTCGCCCCAATTCCATCGAAGCAGACCCTGTTAACAGTGGCCGATGGTAAGGTGTTGGAGAACTTTATCAAAGAATAAGTGAGCGCAGCAAAGCGGTTAATAACCGAAACATAAGTCTCCACAAGCGGAAATCCTGGTTCTGGATTTTTGTTTGTGGTGCTTATGTGCAGGTTATTGCTTTGAGAAGCTGTCCTAGAATAAGTGAGCGG
>NZ_JAHPPD010000051.1:18621-18972 GCF_019061365.1 Lentilactobacillus dabitei | reverse complement strand
TCGGAGCATAAGTCTCCGCCAACAGGAATCCCGGTTTTGGGGATTTTTGTTGGTGGTGCTTATGTGCAGACTTTTGCTTTGCGCAGCTGTCCTAAAATCAGTGAGCGGATCCAAGCGATTAGAGATCGGAGTGTAAGTCGCCTCGAACGGAAATTCTGGTTTTGGGAATTTTTGTTCGAGGTGCTTACATGCAGATCTCTGCTTGGAGGAGCTGTCCTAAAATAAAGTGAGCGGATCCAAGCGATTAGAGATCGGAGTGTAAGTCGCCTCGAACGGAAATTCTGGTTTTGGGAATTTTTGTTCGAGGTGCTTACATGCAGATCTCTGCTTGGAGGAGCTGTCCTAAAATAA
>NZ_JAHPPD010000051.1:0-18556 GCF_019061365.1 Lentilactobacillus dabitei | reverse complement strand
GTGAGCGGATCCAAGCGATTAGAGATCGGAGTGTAAGTCGCCTCGAACGGAAATTCTGGTTTTGGGAATTTTTGTTCGAGGCGCTTACATGCAGATCTCTGCTTGGAGGAGCTGTCCTAAAATAAAGTGAGCGGATCCAGGCGGTTAGCAACCGGAGCGTAAGTCTCCTTTGGCAGGAATCCCTGATTCTGGGATTTTTGCCAAAGGTGCTTTCGTGCAGGTTGCTGCCTGGAACAGCTGTCCTAAAAATAAGTGAGCGCACCAAAGCGGTTAATAACCGGAACATAAGTCTCCACAAGCGGAAATCCTGGTTCTGGATTTTTGTTGGTGGTGCTTATGTGCAGGCTATTGCTTTGAGAAGCTGTCCTAAATCAGTGAGCGCACCAAAGCGGAATTCATATAAGCCTTCCAATCCGAAAATCAAAGGCTCCTCAACAACCGTCCCATTCTGGGAAATGATTGCTGAGGAGCCTTTTGATCAAGCAGTCTTCTTCCGCTTGTGATACAGCACGATCCTCAGTAAGCTAATCGCCACCAGAATCATCCCTAAGGCAATTTGATACGCAAAATGCATCCCCCCAACAAACCAAGCCGGATGCGCATCTGGGTAAGTGGTGATCCGTTTACCACCCTGCAGACTGATCCCAAAATACAGTAATGAGGTTGCCAGTGCCAAACCGATTGCCATCCCCAAATTTCGACCGAGGGCAGCAATGGAGCCGGCAATCCCCTGAAATTCTGGGGCAGCATTTCCCATGATCATCGGATTGTTCTGGAACGCTCCGTTGGCAGTCCCGAACAGCGCCAGACCAATTACCAGCCAAGCAAGCGACCACTGAGGCTGAATCACCATAAATATGATTTCAGGAATTAAAAAAATAAATAGTGCGTAAAATGACACCTTCTCCGCTCCAATTCGATCGGCAATATAGCCACCGGTGGGGGCACTGAAAATATTGAGAATTGGGACGGCCATCAAGATGATTCCGGCAACCGCTGAGGATAGCAGCAAGCGATCCTGCAAATAAAACGGCATGATGACATTATTGAAGTAACCGCAGGCATAGACCAACATCGCCGACAAGATTCCAAAGCTAAAGCCCAAGTTGTGGAAGATTCTCAGATCAATCAGTGGTTCCGGCACCTGGTGCTCAACCACTACAAAGATTACCAGAAGGATTCCCGTGACCACCAACAAGCCTATAATTCTTAAATCACCAAAGCCAATTACTTGGCCCCAGAAGATCATCAAGAAAAACGCGATGACCATCCCTGCATAGGCGATAAATCCCGGAAAATCAATTTTGATTCGTTGCTGAGGCATTGGCGCATGGGGGAAGAAATGATGCCCTAGTATGTAAGCAATAATCCCAATTGGCACGTTGACAAAGAAAATAAAATGCCAGTTAAACCAGGTTAAAATTAAGCCCCCAACCCCTGGGCCAGCGATATTGCCGATTTGGACAAATGAACTGTTTACCCCAAGGGCTAATCCGTGTTTATTAGGTGGGAAAATGTCGGTAATGATGCTAAAGTTAGTCGCCATCGTCATCGATGCCCCGAGCGCTTGAATCACTCTCGCCCCTAGAATCATCGGCAAATTAACGCTAAGACCGCAAAAGAGTGATCCCAGGACAAAAATAATCGTTCCGGTTTGGAAAATTCGAACCCGGCCAATTTGATCTGACAGCTTGCCAAAGAAGATTAGTAAGACACAAATCAACACCAAATAGACTGACACGATCCATTCGGCTTGATTATTCAAAATATTGAGATCTCGTGACATCTTTGGAATCGCGATGTTCACAATACTGGCATCGATTGTTGACATGAAAGATACAATCGATGTCGACATCAGTAAAATCCATTGATTCTGTTGCTTCATGGGTCAACCTTCTATTCTGACAATTATTTTTGAATGGCATGACTCACAATGATGTGTTGTCGCTTGGGCTTCTCCGTTTGGAAGAGCAACTTTACAGCTGATCGACCCATTTCATTTGGGTTCAGGTCAACTGAATGAAAGTGCTGATCAGTCAGTTCATTCGGCAAAGAGTTGTTATACCCTACCACTTCGATTTCTCTGTCGGGATGAAGCAATTTAAATCGATGATAAACCTTCAAGCCGGTGAAATCATCAATTGCGACCACGCCATCCATTTGAGGATTTTCCTCGATAAATTGGTTAACCACAGCTTCATCATCATCGGGAACCGGAAAAATGACGGGTGTTTTATGAGCCAGCTTCATTTCTCGGAGATACCCGGATTTTCGGTCGATTTCGTAAGGCCAATTGTTCGTCGATTCCGCAAAAACAGGATTGTCGACATGGAGCCACTTCATTAAATAATCCACCCCATCCGCACCGGCTTCCACGTTATCATTATCAACGTACAACCAGTGCTGTCCCCCAGCTGGTTTTCCAATCGTAACAAATTCCACCGGCTCAGCTTGCAGCAGCTCAATCACCGGGTCATTTTCATGGGAATAAAGCAAAATAAACCGTTTGATTTGGGCACGGTTGATCATTGACTTCACGTTATCAAGCACTTGCTCAGTAGACTCGCCAATGGCCACTGATAGGACGTAATTGCGGGCGTTTAGCTGTTCGTTGATCCCTCGCAATAGGCCAACGTAAAAAATGTTATCGACCACCCGGTTGTTAACCGGGAAAATCACGCCGACCGAATTAGCCTCTTGATTCGTCAAGTTTCTGGCGTTGTAATTTGGCTGGTATCCCATGTCTTCAGCAACTTCTTTAACCTGGCGGCGGGTGCGGACACTAATTCGCTGATTATCATTAAGGGCTCGGGAAACGGTGGACACCGACAAGCCCAGTTTTTTTGCAATATCGCGAATCGTAGCCATAGCTTTGTACCTCTTATCTTCGTAGTTTGATGGGTCAAAAATTTCGATCACGTTAAAACTTTGTATCTTTTATTAATATTCAGCCATACTACTAGATTTTGCAAGTATTGTGTGATAATTTCATCATATGAGGTGATTACGAATATGAAAAAGAACAGATCATTAGCCGTTATTTTGACGGTTGTCGCAACATTTAGCCTATTTTTAGCTGGTTGTGGAAATTCTTCCAAAAAGAGTTCATCTAATAGCGACAGCGATAAGGCCAGCATGCAGAATCCCGTTAAGCATCAATCGGCCAAAGAAGCGTTGGTTTCCAACGACAATCTTTGGTATATGAACGGCTCAATTAACTATAAGAGTAAATCAGGCATCGACGCCTATAAGTTTGATAAGAAGAACAACACCGTCACCATTTACAGCGTTAATAAGATGTACAAGACCTACAGTCAGGCCAAGAAAGCTAATGATTTGGATAAACAGGGAACATTGAAGTATTCTTTCAAGAACGATTCTAAAGATCAACCAGTGATTTATATGAAGGGAAAGCTCTCAGATATCCCAATGGACCAGACTGTTTCCGTTAAGGACAAGGTTTCTGGAACGTACAAAGCAGCTAATTTGAAAGTTTCGGGTTATCAAGTTGTCCGCAATTTGGACGACGATCCCGCTAAACAAGTGTTGGTAACGCCTGCACAGTAAGTAGAGAGTGGTTTAAAAAGCAACTTGGCTTTTTATTCCTATATTGATAAAACCTGCGACAAACGGCTGATCCTCGCCATTTAAGCAAAAATTAGAATGATACGGGTAGCTAATCGTTATTAACGGTTAGCTTTTTTATATTCTTATATGCGACTGGTAACAACACAATCCAACCAAAGTCCAGCAACGATTACCACGTCCGGTAATTTTATAATCCCTTATTCGTCTAAAAAGGAGTCCAAACAGGGCTCCTTTTTTGATATCATTTTAAGTAATATTGCAGGTTTACAAATAGAAAAAAGTGGTCTGATCTCACTTAAAAATGCTTGGTATCTTCAGTGGTCGACTGGCCAACAAATTTCCATAATAGGAATGCAGCAACCAAGTATAAAATAACGTTCACAACAAAAGTCCCTTGAATAACTGCCGCCCAGTTTGACCCAAAATGAGTGATAATCATCCCCATTATCGCTGTCCCAAACAGACCGCCAATTTGTTTGTTGGCGTTTAAGGTTGCACCGGCAATACTAGAATACTGATTACCAGCTGCCTGCATCAATAAAGTCGTACTGGCTGGCACAACCACCCCAATGCCAATACTCATGATGGCAAAGTTGAGGATGATTGCCCAGATTGGAATTGGCTGAGCTAAGGATGAAACGCCTAACATCGCCATTGCACCAATTAGCGTCACGATCGTCGCACAGATTGCTAACTTTTGTGGGCCAATTTGGGTGGCATATTTGGTATAAAAGATATTACCAATGATGAGGACCGTCATCCCAGGTAGAATTAACAAACCAGCAACTAGCGATGACAAATGCAATGCCATCTGATAATAAAGGCCAAGAACCAGTACAATCCCATATAGCGACACATTGGTTAGAAAACCAACAAGATTAGTCGCCGTAAACTCTGGCTTTCTGAGTAAAATCTTTGGAATGATCGGTGCCGGACTATGGGTGACACGAATTATGAACCCAATTCCTAACAAGACAGCGGCAGCTAAGAACGCCAGAATTCGCCAACGCGCATAGCCAAATTGATTACCCTCGACCAGAAAAATCACTAAGCTGGAAATAACCAGAACCAGCAAAAAGTTACTTAAAACATCAATTTTTGCCCTTGAGTTTGGGGTGTCCCGCTGAACAGTCAGCAAAACATATGTAACGGTAATCAAGCCTAAGGGGACATTAATCAAAAACACGCTCCGCCAGCCAAAATATTGGATTAAGGTGCCGCCGATAAACGAACCAGTCCCAGTCGCCACCGAAATAATTGTCGTCCAGATGCCAAGCATTTTGGGAAATTCACCCGTATCCGAAAAGCTTCGGTAAAGAATTGCCATCGAGGCTGGCATAAATAACGCGGCACCTAATCCTTGAATAAACCGAAAACCGATCAAGAGATAAATATTGCCAGCCAACGAACAGCTGAGTGAGGCAATGACAAAGAGTAGCATTCCCGTCATCAACGTTTTCCGGGCGCCAAATTTGGTCGCTAAATTCCCCGCCAACAACAGGAACGTCCCAAGGGCTAGCGTGTAGGCATTAATAATCCAAACTGATTCACTAATCGACACCACTAGAAATTTCTTGATTTCCGGCACTGCTAAAACCACTCCGGTCGTATCCAGAACCGCCATGACAAATCCTAATGATAAAACAACTAGCAGCGTTAATGGTCTGGCTTTCGTTGCCTTGATACCTTCATCCATAACTTGAATCCTCCTAATTTTTTTTGAACCAACAATCGTGGAAAAGAATCCGTGATTGTTGTAAAATAATAGTCATAATTGAGATAAAAAATATCCCTAATTAATCTCAAAAAATCTCAATTAGCTATTCGAAACCATTGGGGATATCTTTTGTCTCTAATTAATAACTATTAATATAATTTTGCTAAAGGAGAATGTCAAGTGAAAATTTCGTCTGGTTTGGAGCAGAGCATCTACGTCTTATTAATTCTCTCAAGATTGCCTCAGGGTGCAGCCCTTAACTCGGCGGTCATCAGTGACCGTCTAAACGTTTCGCACTCCTATCTCAAAAAAATCATGAAATCTTTAGTTCATGAGGGACTGGTCAATTCAACTACAGGTAAAAATGGTGGTTTCTCCCTCTCACGACCAATTGATAAAATCAACTTATATCAAGTTTTTGGTGCAATTGAGGGAAAGGGCAGCATTTTTAACAGTCAGTACCTGATCAACGATTTTATTGAGGGCAAAGATGATGGCAACGAAAAAGAATGCGTGATTTCATCCGTAATGGATACGGTCGAAGAAAAACTCAGGACTTCATTAGAGTCGGTTCCGCTATCTCAGATAATGAGTAACATCAAGAAGACCTATGATGTCGGCCAACTGGATCAATGGATTACTGAAGTAACCAGTGGAACTGGAGTTAAGTAAGTAATTGAAATGATAATGGATTATAAAAAACGCGAGCCAAGATTGGTGTTAGCTCACGTTTTTTTAAATATTTATTCATGATCATATGAACCGAACAATAACTAAAAAGTCATTAGTCAGGTCCCTGATTATCCGGTATCATTAAAAAGCCGTCCGCCTTTTCTACAACTCATCATTTGTAGAAGGGAGGTGTTATTTAAGGCTTCCCTGTTAATCCAGTTATCCATCGCTATCTTGGCTGGCATTATTGTAACACTTTTCGCCAAATGGTTGAATAAACATTAGTTTTATGAAGGACGGCATATTTCAACCATTCTACATAAAAAAGGAACCCCTGACCGGGTTCCTTTTTGCGTATCTATGACTTCCCTTGTCATCTTGAATAATATCCAATAAAAGGCTAAGTGTCAAACAAGTTTACCTAGTTTTCATACTCAAAGTTCAAATCCTGCAACGTATTCATATTAACCAATACCGATTGAATATCATCGATCAGCGCCAGGGCAACCACAGCACCAGAGCCTTCACCGACTGCCATTCCTAACTGAAGTAACGGCTTTAAATCGAGATAATCCAGCACCCGTTGCGCCCCCTTTTCACCAGACAAATGAGAAGCAATCAGGTGACCAGTAATATCAGGATAAAAGGCTTTGGCCAACACCGCAGCGGCATCTGAAATGAAGCCATCCATAATGACCGGCACGCCGACTTCTGCCCCGGCAATCATCGTCCCCACTGTCGCCCCAATTTCAAAGCCGCCCACCTTGCTTAAGACGCCAAGTGGATCTGCTTTGTCTGGCCTGCGAGCAGTCAAAATATCTTTGATGACTTGCTTCTTGTGCTCAAACTGCTTCACCGAAATATCAGATCCCTTATCCACAACGTCATCGACCGGCAGTGCAAGCATCGTTGACACAATCGCCGATGATGCACTGGTATTGCCGAGACCAACTTCGCCTAGCAACAACAACTGGTTGCCGTCAGCGATTGCCTGCTTGGCATTGTCATAGCCGGTTTGAATTGACTTAACAGCATCTTGCCGACTCATCGCATCGCTTGTCAGCATGTTCTTGGTGCCGCGCTGAATCTTCTCGTTCACCATCTTGGTTGTCTGATAGCCCCCAGCCAGACCAATATCAAACACCTTGACTTCACAACGATTCCGCATTGCCAAGGCGTTCACGCAAGCGTGACCTTCCGCGACGTTCGCCGACAAAACGTTGGAAAGCGGTTCTGACGTCGCCGACACCGCCTCTGAAACAATCCCATGATCGGCACAGTATACCAAGCAGATCCGTTTATCAATTTTCAAATCAGTGGTTTCTTGAATCCCAGCCAACTTATCAGCCAATCGTTCCAGCTGGCCCAGTCCCTTAATTGGTTTGGACAAATTATCCAGCTTATCCTGCATCTCGGCCTGAGCCGCCTTAGAAATTGCGTGGAGTTGAATTTGATCAAATGGTTTTTGCATTTCGGTTGCCTTCTTCGTCAATAATTTAGTCATACAAGCTTAGTTTAACCAGGCCAGAAACCGATTACAATTGAAAAAAATCTCAGCTGCTGATAATGAACAATAATATGCTATTTCATGCCCACTTACTCTGAAAAACACAAAAAAACACCACCCGAAGATCATTCAAGTGATGCCACAGTTAATTTTATCTTCATTAAGCCAATGAATCCCATGCTGGCAATTCAACTGGTGCTTGTTTGAGTAAGGCTTGCTGCTCTTGAGTCAGATACTTCTTGTGCACCACGACTTCATAAACATAGTCGTTCATCCAGTCGTCGCTCATGGTGAAGTAGCCTTTGACGCCGTTCTTGTCACCCCAAGAATTTTCAACCTTCCACTTGGTTGACTTGCCGTCATCGTCCAAGTCCACCCCAGCTAAGGTCATTGCGTGGGACACCTCGGCTTGGTGATAGGCCAATCGGTTGGCCTTGTCCATTTCCAAGTTAGTTCCAAATAAGTCTGAGTAGCGATACAAATGACTATCCAAGTAACCTTTTTTACGATCCATTTGTTCCAAGACATCGTTGCCGAACCAAACTGTCTCACCGTCTTTAAGCTGAGCGATCGCGGCCTGCTTTAACGTTGCCATTGGCAGGTTCAAAAATTCGATCTGCTTGCCGCCGACCACGTTGTCCTCGCTGGGCATTGAATACAGTTTATTCAACGGCTTATCCGGCGAATTAGTGGCAACCACGTAATCATCTAAGTCAACACCAAAGTATTGGTCATAAAATTCCTGAGGCGTTAATCCCGAGATCTTGTGGTACTTTTTATCATCATCCAGATATTCAAAGTCAACAGTTGTTGGCGGCTCGCCAAACGAATAAGCGGTGATTCGATAGACTTCGCTCAACATCTGTTTACGGGCAGCCGCAATTTCTTTATCAGATTTCTGGGCATTCACCATGTCCCGTAACTTCATCCCGTCAATTCGCAGTTTGCGATTCATCACCGTGTCGAAAGCACCGGTATTTTCCACGTTACTGGTTTCTGGATACTGGCTCACCGGCATCACGCCGTACTTTTGAACCAAGGCAGCCGCCATTGCCCATTGACCGCCATCACCACCGGGGAGACTCAAATAAAAGTCAACTTCTCGATCATCGGCTGGCCGCGTTGCCGTTGCCAAAATGTGATCATAAAAAATGTTGGCTTCTTCGATCTTGTCCCAGAAGAACAAGTACTTTTGGGATAAGTTGAAGTCCTTGACCTTATACTTCTTCGCGAACCCATGCCGCAACGTGTTGACCAACGAAAACAGCCAGCAGCGGCCACTTTGTTTCTGATTGGTCACTGAACCAGTCTGCAAGTCAACGGAGAAGACTGGATCCAACCGAACTTCGGCGTCCGGATCCTGAGCAGTCTGGTTAATCCCGTTTTGCGTCACAATTCGGGACAGTAAATCGCTTTTAGGGGCCTGCTTAAAATCTGTGTGTAGTCGATCAAAATCTTGTTTATCTAACGAATTTGTTAATTGATCCATTGGAATGATCCTTTCTAAATATGATATTTTTGAAACTTGTCATTATGATATAGGTTGATTACCAATCATGCTGACAGGATGAATTTGCAGTCATAGATAAGTACATATTAATTTTAATAGTATTCAAAATATAGTATAATACCATTGTATCCAATCTAAGAATAAAATACGTCATCAAAAGGAAGTGGCACTCATGGCTATCAAAGAAAAGCCAAAGAAAAAGATTCAGGTTAATATTGACAGAGATATTGCCAACCAGGCCGAACAGGTTTTTAATGAAATCGGCCTTAATCAAACCAGTGCGCTAACTGCGTTTTACAAAAAGGTGATTGCCGAGGGCGGGATGCCGTTTGATTTAAAAATGACTGACACCCAAAAAGCGACCCTATCCATTCTTAACAATACCAAAGATACGCCAATGCATACCTTTAAAGATGCAAAGGAAGTTCAGAAATGGCTGGATAATCCGGATGAAGACTAATGATATTGTCAGTTTATACGTCAGTTTTGTTGAAACGGGTAGTGGCAAGAAAAGGCCTGTTCTTGTGAGAACCATCAATGACAAGTACATTCAAGCCTTCAAAATTACGACAAAGTATCACAATAAGTCCCCTCACATTCAGCGTCAATATTTTCATATCCATGACTGGCGTCAAGCTGGTCTGTACAAGGAGTCATGGGTTGATATTGGTCAAATTTTGAATTTCCCAAAAATCGGGTTAACTTTTAAGACTATTGGTCGTTTATCTAATCAAGATATCCTAAACCTTGACACGTTTATCAAAAATTTCAAGTTAAGCTCTCATAAAGATGAGTTGTGAAGCCCAAGGATGAAGCAAATTGTCATAATTTGTTTCATCCTTTTTGGTCTCCAAAACTTGTTATTCTGACGAAACTACCTAGATTCGTTTCCTTAACTTAGGAGTCACCAAGTAAGCAATCACCGCACCCACCAGTCCTTGAATCAGGTTAGTGCCAATGCCGACAAGCCCGGCGTACATCGTATACAGAACCGAATCGGCCACAAAATAGCCGATGACCATGATCACAATTCCAACACTGACTGCGATTAATTTGGTCCATTTCTTATCGGTATTTTTTCCCGCGATCAGGCCAACGATCAGCCCTTCTGCACCGTGAACGATCAGTGAGAACCACATATACTGGCCATATCCGGAAATCAGGTCCAGTAGAAAACCACTGGCACCACCGACAACTCCACCAACTCTCGGTCCAAGTAGCAGGGCACTAATAAAAATTCCGGCATCACATAAGTTGACATTACCGTGGGTCATTGGAACAGGAATGATAAAGAAGCGACTAATCGCAACCGTCACCGCAATGAACATCGCTGTTAGGACTACCTTAAAAATATCTGTGCTTACCTTGCCGCCAACACTTTTTCGATCCATCAACTCATTCCTCCTAATATGTCATCTTCTTTGTTTGCTGATGTAAACTCGTACTTTGCGCGTTCGCCGCCAATCAATTTTGGCCGAGACGCTAAACAAACCACGTTGGCTGCACCCACCTGGCGGTGACTCATTCGGATTGGAATTTGAACATACTTGACGTGCATCCCAATTTCTGTGCCACCAATATCGATGCCACCAAATGCAGTAATATGTTCAACCTCAACTGGATCGCGCATCTTTTCGTACGCCGCTACTTGCGTTCCCCCGCCGGCATGCATGGCCGGAACCACGGACACAATTTCCAAGTCATGCTTTTCGGCAACTGACCGCTCAACCAATAAGGCGCGATTGATGTGTTCGCAGCCCTGAATGGCAAGGTTGATGTGCCGGGGAACCAAGAACTTGTTTAAGGTGTCCACAACTGCATTGCCAACATCTAACCGAGAATTCGTCCCTTTCCAGTCACCACTAATCTCACTGGTGCTGCAGCCCACAACAAACAACCCATTTTCTGGAAATTTCACCTTATCAAAATATTCAGTCAACACGGTGCCCAAATCATCTTTAATCGTTTGGAGTAACATATTGTCACACTTCTTCCCTATTTTGGCCGAGCGTAAATCTGGCAACATCATACAACGTTTTGGTTAAATCTAGTCCATATTTTCGATCACTTGTCGGTCGATGATTGGTTTGGACAACCGCTTCGTAAGTTCCGAAGACCGCCCGTTTTACAGCAGCTTCGAAGTTCATTTCAAAGTTCAGGTAGCCACCTAGCAACGCCGCAAACAGATCACCGGTCCCATAAAAGTGACCTGGCAGGATCGGTGAGCTGATCCAAATGAGTTTGCCTTCCTTCAAAAAGCAGCTGCCAATCCCACCATCCCGTTTAACCCCGGTGATAATCACCGTGGCCTTGGTATCACAGGCGTGAATTGCGGCGATCAATTGGTCATCGGTTGATTGTTCCGTTGGGTTGGTTCCGCTCAAAAGCCCTAATTCGGTGACGTTAGGGGTGATTACGGTTGCAATCCTGACCAGTTGCTTGATCGCATTAAGATAATCCGCATCAAAGCCAGCGTACATTTCGCCCCGGTCACCCATTACCGGATCAATCAGAATCCGTTTTAAATTCAATTGAGTCAGGTGATCAGCCAGTTGGCGACACGTTTGAGTCTTACCAACATAGCCAATCACCGTGGATCCAATATTCAAGTCTGTCAAATGATCCCAATGTTTGAAAGCCTTGGTCATCCATTCATCCAGGTTCAGAATAGCAGGCTTACCAAATCCTTCACTTTGAGTCGATAAAATCTCAGTTGGCACGGCCACTGTTTGAATCCCAAACGCGGCAAATGTTGAAATAGCAGCAGTTATTGACATTCTCCCAACCGCAGAAAAGTCCTCAGCAACCAACAATTTTGAATCAAAGATACTATCACTCCTTCAGCGAAACCTATTACGAACAATTGTACCGCATTTGCGGGCGGAAATTAACGGTTTACACATTATCCTCTCATAAGCACAGGTTAAGTATACCAAGTTGAGTAGTAGTTACCAATTCTTTTTTGAGTAAGTGATCTATTTTCAAAAGAAGTAGAAATAGATCCGTCTCAAGTAGCAAAAGTCCGTCTCTGCCTCACTCAATTTTGGTGTAACAAAATTCGTTTACTTCTTGCCCTCTTTCACATTAAAAGGTATGATTTTATTAATATATTTCTCATAATTTATGATAGGAGTGATATGATGCTCGCCTGGATTAGCCTGCAACACAGCATCATCGAGATCCAAGCACTTCAGTTAACCGTTTTCTAATTCAATAAACTGGAGTGCATTAAAATGAAAATTAACTATCCGACTAACATTGCCAAAGGCTACACATACAGCTTTTTATCCTGGTTCGGGATTACCGGCCTGTGGGTCATGTATCTGCAGACTAAGGGCCTCAGCCTGGTTGAAATCGGCTTATGTGAGAGCATCTTTCACGTTGCCAGCTTTATCTTTGAAGTCCCTTCCGGCGTGTTAGCCGACCGCTTTTCGTACCGCTTCGATCTATTTTGGGGACGGGTCGCAGCGATTGTTTCCGCTTTGATCATGCTGCTTGGCCAAAATTTCTGGTTATTTGCCGTAGGATTTGTGCTGAACGCGTTAT
The DNA here is from genome assembly GCF_019061365.1 of Lentilactobacillus dabitei. GTDB lineage: Bacteria > Bacillota > Bacilli > Lactobacillales > Lactobacillaceae > Lentilactobacillus > Lentilactobacillus dabitei. The sequence continues at coordinate 6,016 of NZ_JAHPPD010000051.1, read as the reverse complement.
CGTATAATTTGCAATCGGGTACCATTGACGCCTTGCTTTATGATTCGCTAATCCCAGCCAAGTTGGCCGACAAGTATCCCAAAGTCGCCAGCAACGTTGACATTGTGATTGAATTTGCCGACACAGCGGGCATTGTGATTGCTGGATTCTTAGTCCATTGGTATTTTGAGCTAACCTATGTCATTTCAATCTTCGCGAGTTTCTTCGGTATCATCACCGTTCTCCTATTTAAGGAGCCTAGGATCACGAAACCAAAAGCAACTGCCGATCAACCGACCATCAAATCAATTGTGACCACTTCATGGCAGGTTTTAAAACACAATCACCAGCTGCGAAACTTGATGTTGTTTGATGCCTTCTTTGCCAGTATTTGTACGACCTACTACTATTATTTTCAGTCGTTAATGGAAACTGATTCTTTTTCTGGCTGGATGATCTCCGCATTGATGATTCTATCAGCGCTGATTAACATCGCGGGCATTCGAGTGACGCCTCAGATTCAGGCTCATTTTTCCAAACGCTCGTTAATCCTACTGTTAAGCTTGAGTCTGGTCGTTCTATTACTGTTGAGCTGGATTAACTCGACACCGCTATTGGTAGAGGTATTCTTGCTGTCACAACTATTAGGTGCCCTGATCACTCCAATCTTCAGCGATTATTACAATACCATGATTGCCTCTGAACAACGGGCCACCCTACTAAGTGTCGCGAGTGTCCTCTTCTCGATGGCGATGATTGTCATATTCCCAGCAATGGGCTGGTTAATCCAAAATCATGGTTTTTCAGCTGCGTTTGGCTTAATCGGCGTGGGTATGCTGATTATTTTAGTGCTGATGCAAAAGTCTTTCCGAACAAATTAAATATCGAAACTGGGATTCGGTATCCTGATCCTGGCACTTAAGCCAAAAGTCGCGTCATCAGTCCGATCTGGGAATGATGACGCGACTTGTTTGTTTAGTGGCAGAGATTAATAATTTATCACTTTTTCGGTTCCAACATGATAATGATTGAAATCATTTTCACTTTGGCTTATTTGTTTTCAAGTAGTGCCTTACCTTTGGCGTAGTTAACTTGCCGTTCACTCTCTGGCATCATACTGCCACCAGTTGCCCAAACGATATGAGTAGCATTAGCGGAATTAAAGGCTGGCACGTGGTCAATCAATGGCTCGATTGCTGTAAATCCAGCAGCTGCGGAAGGCTCAACCGTAATTTCTTGTGTATCGGTAAGCTGGGTGACGTAGCGGTAGATGGTCGGATCTTCAAAAGTTGCGCAACCAAACAGCAATGTCCGCATCACTTTACCAGCCAATCGCGATGGTCGGCCAACTGCCAACCCGTCGGCCGCAGTGAGGCCATCCAACCCAATATCATAAACGGAAATCTGATTATTGAGTCCGGTCATCATCCCCAATGTAACCGATGGTACGTGGGTCGGTTCGCAAAAGATGGCGTGAATATATGGACCAATAATCGTCTTTAGCCCAAACGTCACCCCACTGGGACTGCCGCCAACCCCAGCTGGCAGGTAAACCAAAACCGGATGGGTGCGGTCAACTTTGATATGACGCTGCTTAAATTGTTCCTGCAGCCGAACTGCGGCGACAGAATAGCCTAAGAACAGGTCAGTAGAACCTTCGTCATCAATAAAATGAACGGTTGGGTCTTTTTGGGCTGCGGTCCTGGCAATCGACACAACTTCAGAAAAGTTGGTTTGATACTCCATCACCGTAACCCCGTTGGCCCGCAACTTATCTTTCTTCCACTGTTTGGCGTCATGGGACATATAGACGGTGGTCTTGAAACCAAAAGTAGCGGCCATGATGCCGACACTGAGCGCCAGATTCCCAGTCGAAGCTACGGCGATTCCGTAGTGAGCAAAGAGTTGCTTATACTGGTCAGTGGCCAGAATACTGTAATCATCCATGTAGGCCAAGTCTGTATGTGCCATCGCAACCTCTTCAGCAAACTTCAGCACTTCATAAATCCCACCACGAGATTTGATGGAACCCGAAATCGGTAGTTCATTATCAGCCTTCAAATATAATTTGCCAGTTAAAGACTGATGATGATCCGCATTCCACTGTGCCTTCATCTGATCTAGTTCGATTAACGGTGACTCAATCACCCCATGCATACTGGCAGTTTCTGGGAATACCCGTTCCAAATAGGGTGCAAACCGTTCCCAGCGAGCTACCGCATCAAAAATATCGGCCTTGCTAAATGGCAGCTCAGCCCGCTGCCCATAATCTGGATTCTGCCAAAAAATGGGTTCTTGTGAAATCAATTGACTAATTTGTGGATGCTTTGTCACTAAAGATTGCTCAATTGTCATCGCTATCGTCCCCTGTAGTTCAATGTTTTAGGAATAGTATAGTGCTTAAAGCTTCCAACTGAGTGAGAGTTAAATTAAACTTTGTTAATTATTAAACATGCTACCAAAGCGGTGTGAATCACCTCACCCACTAAAAGCCTTGGGCCGCTTGTTGAATTGCTTGTGGCACCGTAAATTTTTTGACCTTGTTGATGTGATGATACGTGCCAGTTACCTTTTCAGTCACCGATTTCTTAGTGAGTTTGTCCCGATACTTCATTGAAATAAACGTTTTGGTGGGCAGTGACGTTTTTTTATTGAGGGTGTACCGATACTCGAAATGGGTAATCCGAACGTTTTTCAATGTCTTGTTGGCCTGCTTGCCAGCCTCAGAGACAATGATCTGTTTAGCTGCCTTCACCCCAGCTGGATTGACGCCTTTATATGAAAGTGTGTAGGTCTGGTCACGCTCTTTGAGTTTCAAATCTGATTTGAGATGCGTCAGGACGGCTGCGTTACCAGAAGCCGTCAATTGGCGTTTAAGTTGCTTGACCAATTCACTCTTCTGATTAACTTTGCCTTTATACCAAGTGTTTTCAGACTTCATATACATATTGTTCTGATCAAAATAGTAATGATCAACCAACTTACCACCGTTGCCCAGCGTGACCTTCATGATCATGGGGTTCAAGTGAAATTGACCGGAAACCAGGCCCGTGGTTGCCTGACCCTTATGGATCGTTTTGATAACCACTTTTAACTGACTTAACCGCCTTGATCGCCTTTTGAGCAATTTGGGTGGCACTTGGTTGATGATTAGCCTTCTTGGAACTACAGCCGGCTGTCAGGATGCCGAGGACAGCAACCGCCAAAACAACGAATTTTTTCATTTGGATCCCCCCAATAGTGATTATTTCTTTCATAATAGCATAGTCCAGAAGCAGGCGATACACATCGTCAGTTGGCTTTCATTGTTTCTTTACCGATTTGTTAATGCAAGTGCCAAACTGCTGATCTTAGTCAGTTAATCAAAATAAGGATGGTCATTAGTCTGCAAAGTGTTTATAAATGCAACTTAGCTTGCCATTCTTATATTGATAAAACTTGCGACAAACGGCTGATCCCAGCCATTTAAGCCAAAAAAGTAATGCATTCCAAAACCAGAACGCATTACTTTTTTCACTTAAATTCTGGGATCAAATCGCCTTTCGTCCCAATCTCATGATTGTTAAAAGTCATCAAAGAATCAATGGGTTATCCCGGATTAACCGTCGCCCAGAGAAACGCGTAGCCACAGACTAAGACAATTAATGGCAACCAATGGGCCAATAATACCTTTTTGGTAATTTTAGACCATCTATGGAAGTAGTAAACACTCCGACTGGATTTGACCCGCTCGATAATTTGAAACGCGGTAATCGTCGCACAATAGACCAATAAGGCATACACTAATATGAACGCAAAATCGGCCCCAATCCCAACTATACTACTGCCCATCGCGATAAACACAAGCTGCCAGATATAGGTAACCAACAAGCCAAAATAGACTAGGTTGGGAATCAAGATTGCAAAGCGGTATGGAATTAGTGAGAAAGCCACGTAAACAACCAACAACAGGATCCCTCGCAGCAACCCTTGTAAGATCCGACCGTCATTTCTCATAAATGTCACAGTAAGTGGCTGGGCTTTATATGTCATGGCACAGAAGACAATTGCTAAGGCCGCCCAGATGGCTAAAAATATGTAAGTTGATCGGTGTAATTTGAGGTTGGCTAACACGATAAAACTCCTTTGAAATAATGTGGGCCGACTATCTTTGCGGCTGTCCCTACTTATTTTACCAGATTATCAGTGCGCCCAAGTGATAAATTTTGAAAATCACCCTTACCCGGTCATACCATCTTGCTTAATATATGCATCACCGAGATTGTCTGTCCGTTGGGCTTCCAGAAACTCAGCCGGCGTTCCCATAAACCGAATTTTGCCATTCTCTAGAAATAGCAAATTATAATCATCGCTCGTAATATTCTGAAATTGGTGAGAAGTCATGATGACCTTCTTGCCTTGTTGATTCAACTCTCGAATTTTACTAATGGCGCGGTTCGCCATTTTTGGATCCAAGCCACTTTCTGGTTCGTCAAAAAGATAAAGTTCGCGATTCAAACGGGAAATGATGTCGATAATCACCAACCGTTTCTGGCCACCGGAAAGTTTGCCAAATTTAGTATTTGCAACTTTTGCGAGGCCATCCGGCAGATCGTCAATCGCAAATTTGTGGTTCGTGTTTTCGATTTCCATCACCATTTTGAATGTTTGAAACACGGTTGCTTCAGCCATGAAAGGAACCCCTTGCAGCTGATAAGCAATTTGCTTGAAATCCGGAAACCCAATGAAGTTTTCGGCGGGTCGCGGATTAACCGTTGAAATGAAATCTAATAACGTCGTCTTACCCGCACCATTTGGGCCCAGCAAAACGTTTACCTTGTCATCCGCAAAGTTTGCATTCAAATCATCGTATAATTGTCTGCCATCAGGTAACTGATAGCTGAAATGTGTAATTTCCATCCTATTTCTCCTTCAAGCCCGACTGGTAGATGAGTTGAGGCTCATGCGCGAGATAACCACGTTGCTCACAATCGTGTAAACCACCGCCACCACAGCCAACATCACTAAATAACTGACATGATGAGAAACCCCGGGAATCATCAGGATGTATGCTCTGATAATGAAGTTACCAGGATTGATCGCAGCCAAGACTGTATTTAAGGCAAATGACCCAGTCGAAATATAAGCCAAGGCCAACCCTAAAAAGATGTAGCCCGTCATCAAGGCGCCCATCGTTTGGACCTTAACCGGGGCAAGAAGAATCAGACTGGTGAAAAATGAAACAATTGGAATAATCAGGAAGTTGGCCAGCCAAGTCAGCGCCATAAATTCGATAACAGCTGGATCGACTCGATAAACAAGCGCCGCCACCACATCAAAGATTAAAATTTCAGCTTGAATAATAAAGATCTGGGGAATTAAGTTGGCATAGTAAATCAGCCGTTTATCACCGGCGATAAAGGTAAACATCTTCAAAAAGTTATTCTCCCGCATTGTGACGATTGCGGAAGTAATTTGGTTGATGACGCCCACCAGGACCATGTACGTCCAAAAGCCCGGAATCACATCGTAAAAATTGCGAACCGAATGAACGCTATTAGCGGTGAACGCATTGAACAGAAAATAAACTGTCGGAAATAACAAGGTGAATAGAAAAATTGCTTTGTCACTCAAAACAATATTGGTCTCGAACTTACTAAGCGCATAGAGCTTTTTAATCATGAATGTTTCCTTTCTTTGCCACAGCCAGATTAGAACATGAAAAGTTAGTGTGATCTGTATTTAACATGTTATCACCCCCCCATTTGGGGTCAATCACCATTTCTTATAATCTTAAATGCTTATTAGAAAAAATCAATAGCAAATCAGCAGCTGAGCCATCAACCAATTCCTGCTGATGCTGGCCATTTTGACAAAGAGTAGCTCAGACATCAGTCCGCCAAGTGTTCTTATATGTAGTTTGGCTTTCCATCTTTATATTGATAAAGCTTGCAACAAACGACTACCCCTTTTATTTAAGCTTGAATTTACACTTTAAGTGCAACACTAATTAAATAAAGAATGGCCCATGGCCAAATTTCTGTAAAATGATGTTTGC
>NZ_JAHPPD010000050.1 GCF_019061365.1 Lentilactobacillus dabitei | reverse complement strand
GGCGATAGCCAGAAGGATACACCTGTTCCCATGCCGAACACAGCAGTTAAGCTTCTGCACGCCGAGAGTAGTTGGGGGATCACCCCCTGCGAGGGTAGGACGTTGCCACGCAATATTCCGGCATAGCTCAGTTGGTAGAGCACCTGACTGTTAATCAGGTTGTCGACGGTTCGAGCCCGCCTGCCGGAGTTATTATTTAATTGGAGAGTTGTCCGAGCTGGCCGAAGGAGCATCATTGGAAATGATGTAAACGGGTAAAAGCCTGTTTCAAGGGTTCGAATCCCTTACTCTCCGTAACCGAATAATAATTTATGACCCGTTGGTCAAGTGGTTAAGACACCGCCCTTTCACGGCGGTAACATGGGTTCAAATCCCGTACGGGTCATTGGAGGATTAGCTCAGCTGGGAGAGCATCTGCCTTACAAGCAGGAGGTCACAGGTTCGATCCCTGTATCCTCCATTTTCATAGCAACATTGGTTCGTTGGTCTAGTTGGTTTAGGACGCCTGCCTGTCACGCAGGAGATCACGAGTTCGAGTCTCGTACGAACCGTTGTTATGTATTTGAAAATTGAATACACAACACAAGTATTATTATCATGATGGTAAATGGCTCGGTAGCTCAGTCGGTAGAGCAATGCATTGAAGCTGCATGTGTCGGCAGTTCGATTCTGTCCCGCGCCATTCATGGAGGGGTAGCGAAGTCTGGCTAAACGCGGCGGACTGTAAATCCGCTCCTTCGGGTTCGGTGGTTCGAATCCACTCCCCTCCATCATAGGGATATAGTTTAATGGTAGAACTACGGTCTCCAAAACCGTCGGTGTGGGTTCAACTCCTACTATCCCTGTTAATAATATTATGGCGGTATTGGTGAAGTGGTTAACACATCGGTTTGTGGATCCGACACGCGTGGGTTCGATTCCCACATACCGCCCTTTGATTGGGTTATAGCCAAGTGGTAAGGCAACAGACTTTGACTCTGTCATGCGCTGGTTCGAATCCAGCTAACCCAGTTGGGTTAGCCAAAGTTATGGCGGTATAGCCAAGTGGTAAGGCAGAGGTCTGCAAAACCTTCATCGTCGGTTCGAATCCGATTACCGCCTTTATCCATTTATTGTTGGCCAATCATAGAGTATTATATTGTTATGCCGGAGTGGCGGAACTGGCAGACGCGCTGGACTCAAAATCCAGTGTCCGTTAAAGGACGTGTGGGTTCGAACCCCACCTCCGGTATTAAAGAGCCACTGACAAAGTAAGAGAAACGTTGATATTTTTTCAACGTTTCTCTATTTTTTTTGTCACTATTTCTTTGAAAAAATGAATATTTTGAAATAATTATTATTTATAAACATTAACCGTTGAATAGAACAGTAGCTGCACTGAGTGGTAAATAGTAAAAGCTAATTTCTAACGATCCAGTGGCTTCTCAAATCGGTCTATTACAATTGTTGAAGGCACTGTTATCATCTCATCATTCCACTACCACACCCACGTTCAACTCGGGTCGGTTGCTGCGCATGAGAGTTATTATTACAATAATGACTGACTCCAGCGACACCACAACCGAGAGTTAGGGCTGCTGCGCAAGTAATTAGAAACTTCATTTTAATCACTTCCTTTAAAATTGAGATGGCATCTTTGTGTTCATTTTAACATATGTACTCAGCTTCAATTCAGTTCAAAAGAAAAAGCTTGGACGACATTAATGCCAATCCAAGCTTTTAATGATTTAAACGTTAAACATTTAAAATCTTGTTCAGGAAATCTTGTAATCGTTCGTTTTTCGGATGCTCAAATAGTTGATCAGGGGTACCTTGTTCTAAGATTTGGCCATCGTCAACGAAAACCACTCTGTCTGCCACTTCCTTGGCAAATCCCATTTCATGGGTAACCACGATCATCGTCATTCCTTTTTTGGCCAAATCCTTCATAACAGCAAGAACATCGCCAACCATCTCCGGGTCAAGAGCGGAAGTTGGCTCATCAAACAGCATAATATCCGGGTTCATAGCTAATGCCCGGGCAATTGCAACTCGTTGCTGTTGGCCTCCTGAAAGTGATTGAACGGTTGCATCAAATTTGGCTTCCAGGCCAACTGTCTTCAGCAATTTCTTTGCTTGAGCCGAAGCCTGTTCCTTAGTTTCCTTTTTCAATTCAACTGGGGCCAACATAATGTTTTCGCCGACGGAAAGGTTACTAAACAGATTAAAATGTTGAAAAACCATGCCGATATTTTCACGAACCGTGTCGATATCAACACCTTTGCTGGCAATGTCGACGTTATCGATCACAATTGAGCCGGATGTTGGTTCTTCCAAGCGGTTTAAGGCCCGGAGAAGGGTACTTTTACCTGAACCTGAAGGACCAATGATCACAACCACTTCATTCTCGTTAACGGTTAAATTGATACCTTTTAGGACGTTATTTGTCCCAAAGGTTTTGACTAAATTCGTAACTCTTAATTTTTCACTCATACCTTAGTTCTCCTTTGTACCCAATTCGATAGCCAGGTAAGTAATGTAATAATGATCAAATACATAACGGCAACAATCGTCCAAACTTTGAATCCTTCCAAGTTTCTTGCGATAATAATCTTACCGGTTTGAGTCAATTCTAGTAACCCAATAATTGAAAGAATCGAAGTATCCTTCAAGGTAATAATAAATTGATTAATGAAAGATGGAATCATAATCCGGATTCCTTGCGGCAAAATGACTCGCCGCATTGATTTTCCAAACGGCAGGCCCAAACTTCTTGCAGCTTCCATTTGTCCGGGATCAACGGCTTCGATGCCTCCCTTAACAAACGCGGCAATATAGGCACCTTCGTTAAAGGTCAAGGTCACAACACCGGCAATGAATGCAGGGATCTTTGTACCGGTCAAACTGGGAATTCCAGTATAGATAAACAAGGCGAGTACTAGTAACGGCATTCCCCGGAAAATATAAATCAATGTGGATGAAAGGCCATTACTAAACTTACTTGGAACCACCCCCAATAAACCGACGATCACGCCAAAAATAGTGGCGAAAAAGATTGAAACAACAGTTAACCACATCGTTTCTGACAAACCAGAAAGCAGAGCCCCTTGATTTTGCTTGATCAGCCCAAAAAATGAACGAGAACCTGCATCATCGGCAGCTGTTTTGGCAACCGAACCATTATCATCAGTTCCCAAGTATTTGGCTTTGATTTTATCGTACGTGCCACTCGCTTTTAAATCCTTAAGACCAGTGTTAAAGGCTGCTAGCAAAGCTTGATTGTGACCTTTTTTAACTGCGAAGCCATAGGGCGCACTTTCAGCAGGTTTTGTCACAATCTTTAATTTGGTTCCTTGTTTGATTGCGTACTTCATAACTGGATGATCTTCGAAGCAGGCAAACGAATTACCCGTTGTCACATCTTGGTACATATTATTGGAATCATCGAAGGTGACTGTGTGGAAGCCATATTTTTTCTTAATACTATTTGCGTAATCGGCGGCGCTGGTTCCTGTCTTGATCGCGACCCGCTTGCCTTTCAGTTGAGAGAGCTTGGTGATTTTACTATTTTTACCAACGGCCATGACAACGCCTGACATAAAGTAGGGCTGTGAAAAATCAAATTTGGCTTTTCGCTCATTGGTAATTGACATTCCAGAAATGACACCATCAAGTTGACCCGATTCAACCGCTTGAACGGCAGCGTTAAAGCCAACTGGTTTAATCTTCACTTTGAACCCCTGTTCATTGGCAATTGCTCGAATAAGATCCATATCAATACCAACATATTTATTATGCTTGTTTGCAAATTCAAACGGTGGGAAGGTGACATTTGTTCCAATCGTGAAGGTTTTGCCTTTCACTTTTGGGTTAGTCTTGTTACCCAAGTACTTACCAACGATCTTGTCATAAGTTCCATTAGCTTGAATTTTTTTGAGCCCTTGATTGAACTTTTTGCGAAGCTCAGTATTCTGGCCCTTCTTAACTGCAAAGCCATACCAACCAGTATTAGCCGGTGAGGAAACAATCTTTAGTTTGAGTCCCTGCTTGATGCCATATTGCATTACCGGTTGATCTTCGAAACAGGCAACTGAATTCCCAGTGGTGACATCTTCGTACATATTATTAGAATCATCGAAGGTAACGGTTTTAAAGCCGTACTTCTTTTTAATGCTATTGGCATAGTCTGCGGCAGCAGTTCCAGTCTTTAGTGCAACTCGTTTACCCTTGAGCTGCTTAAAACTTTTAATGTCACTGTTTTTGCCGACTGCCATCACCACCCCAGTTTTATAGTAGGGGGTTCCAAAGTCAAACTTGGCTTTTCTTTCAGGGGTAATCGTCATTCCGGCGATCACACCATCAAGCTGACCTGATTGAACTGATTGGACGGCAGCATTAAATCCAACCGGCTTAATATTTACTTTGAAGCCTTCTTCTTTGGCAACAGCGTTCATAATATCGATATCAATTCCCACGTATTTATTTTGCTTGTTCGCAAATTCGAATGGTGGGTAAGTGACATCTGTTCCAATTTGATAAGTCTTTGCTTGAGCAGTCACCGTTGATTGGACCAGACAGAAAAACAGGCCAAACAGGAGTGCAACCCAACCCAAAAACTTGAAAACCTTTTGCTTCATGAAGAATCCTCCTCGTTTATGTAGATGAGCGGGCCCAAACAGATAAAAACCAGAACGTGAGTTTTTCATTTGAATCGTCAAATTTGAAAATGGCAAACGTTTAACTGGCGCGCAGATTCTTGCTTGGCCCAATCACCCTTATGTAACAAAACATTACATTTAATACAATAATGTGAATATAATACCAGATTTTAGCGATTCTGTATACTCTTGTAGAATGACAGATGTGCCATAATTGCTATCATATCAGTGATTTAAGCGACTATCACGATCTGAAAATGAAAATTAGATTAAAAAATCATTGACATTTAGCAGTCGCTTCTTCATAATGTAAACCATTAACTTAAGAGATGAGTACCTGAAACAACCGAGTACAGAGAATCATCGAACGCTGAGAGATGAGTCGGAACCTTTGGGGAATATGGTCTTTTAAGAATTTTAACTAAGTGGGTAAGCAATTATTGTAAACCGGCTTCGGGATTGCCCGTTACAGCAAGTTATGAGTGAGCGTGAATGTCATGCTTAACGAGGTGGTACCGCGGCTATGTCGTCCTTTGTCAAATTAATTTGATGAAGGACTTTTTTTATGGTTGATTGTTGGAAAACACATGAGGAGGAGCATTTATTATGAGAAGAAATACAAAGTGGTTGATTGGTTTAGGTGTTGTGGTCGTGTTATTTGTTGGGATTTTTGGAATCAGTAAATTTGCATCCGGTGGTTCAGCCAGCAATAAAGTTAAAACCGTGACGATCGGGGTTGCCCCAGGACCTTATGGTGAGATGGCAACCGATGTCATTGGCCCATTATTAAAGGATAAAGGATTCCAAGTTAAGACCAAGGAATTTAATGATTATGTTCAACCGAACAAGGCATTGAATTCCGGTGAAATTGATGCCAACTTGTTCCAACACACAGTTTATTTAAAGACATTCTCAAAGGCTAATCATTTGAAGCTTTCTGCGATCGGCAAGACGCCAACTTTGGGTATGGGGATTTATTCGAAGAAAGTGAAATCAATTAATGATTTAAAGGCGGGGTCAACCGTTTCAATCGCCAACGATCCGTCAAACTTGGCTCGATCACTCCAACTGTTGGCTGCCAATCATCTGATTACCCTTAAAAAGGGCATTAATGTTGCCACTGCCAGTTTAAGTGACGTTGCCTCAAATCCTAAGCACCTTAAGTTCAAGACGTTAGACGCCGCTCAATTGCCACAATCGCAAAGCAATGTGACCGCCGCTTTGATTCCTGGTAACTTCTCATGGAACGCAAAGTTGAAGCCAAGCAGTGCCCTTGTTTTGGAAAACTTAAAGCCTGAGTACCAAGAAGTTTTTGTGGTTCAAACCAGCAAGAAAAATTCCAAGTTTGCTAAAGCTGTCAAATCAGTTCTTAACAGCAGCAAATTCAAAAAGGCGATCGCCAATTCTAAATTCAAAGATTTCCAAAAACCAAGTACTTGGAACTAGTGGAGGGATTGCATGAGTCAGATTGAAATTACAAATGTATCAGTCAAATTTGAACAGAAAAATCGAACGATTGATGCCGTTAAAGACGTTTCCCTCAAGATTGAAGATGGAGAAATATACGGAATCGTCGGTCTGTCTGGCGCAGGAAAGTCGACCTTGGTCCGAACAATCAATGGCCTTCAGAAGCCAACCCAAGGAACCGTTGTGGTCAATGGTGTTGATATCACCAAAGCCAACAAGAAAACGTTGGCCGCATCCAGAAAGAAAATTGGGTTCATTTTTCAGAACTTTAACTTGATTAATAACCGGACGATCGGTCAAAATATTGCCTTTGCGCTAAGTGCCGGTGGTTATCCCGAGAAGAAGCAACCAGAGAAAATCATCGAATTATTATCAATGGTTGGCCTTCAGGATCGCAAAGACAATTATCCAGGGCAATTGTCTGGTGGACAAAAGCAGCGGGTTGGAATTGCCAGGGCGTTAGCTAATGATCCTGACATCCTGCTTTGTGACGAAGCAACGAGTGCCTTGGATTTGGAAACAGCCGAAGAAATCATTACGATCCTAAAAGATATTAATGAACGGTTGCACATTACCATTGTTTTCATCACTCACCAATTAGAAGTTGCCAAAAATTTATTTGATCGGGTAGCCGTCATGGAAAATGGTGAGATTGTTGAACAGACAACCGCGTACAAGCTGTTCGCCGATCCAAAATCGAATATGGCCAAACGATTGGTTAACCGATTCTTAGATGAACAATTGCCTGACGAAGTAAAGTATCGACTGAGGGACCAGCCTGGCGTGATTTTAACTTTGAAATATCAGGGTGACGATTCGCTTGATCCCGTGATTACTGAAATCTCTGGTCGTACTGGGGTGTCGATTAGTATTCTTCAAGGCCGAATTGAGTATATTCACTCTAATGCCATTGGTGTGCTGGCAGTCTTTATTACAGGCGGTCAAAATGCCATTTCAAAAGCCGTTCAGTTATTTACCGAAAAAGTTGATATGGTCGAGGAGGTGTCACGATGAAGGAAACCATTCAAATTTTACAAGAAAATTTAGGCCAATCTCTGTGGGAAACTTTTGAGATGGTGCTGATTTCTGGCGTGATTGGAATTGTGTTCGGCACCTTAATTGGCCTCATCCTGTACTATTATTCCAATCGCTTATTTTCGCCGCGGCCGGTTGTAAATGCGGTCGTTGGGTTCGTTATTAATGCGATCCGCTCTTTGCCATTCTTGATTTTAATGGTTGTCTTGATTCCGTTTGCTAAACTGTTGGCAGGAGATCCTTATACCCCAATGGGTGGGGCGGTATCGCTCACGGTTGCTGCGGTTCCGTTCTTCGCCAGAATTGCTGAGAGTGCGTTTGCAGAGATTGATCAGGGAATTATCGAAGCAGCCCGTTCAACTGGGGCCGATTTTTGGTTGATCTTTCAGGAGGTTCTATTTACCGAAGCGTTGCCATCATTGATTCGGGGAATCGTACTGACAATTATTAGTTTGATTGGGTATTCCGCAATGGTCGGGACGATTGGTGCCGGTGGGATTGGTAACTTGGCAATCCAATTTGGGTACAATCGTTATGATACCGGCGTCTTGATTAGTGTTATTGTTATCTTAGTTATTATTGTTCAGATTATTCAGTGGATTGGCGACTGGTTAGCTGTCCATTATACCCGTGGGTAATCTGAAAAAATTGGAGGAATCACTGTGAAGTTCGAAGAATCAAAGGTATTGCAAAATTTGCCAAAACAATTTTTTGCCACATTGGTTAAAAATGTCAATGCAAAAATTGCGACTGGTGCTGATGTGATCAATTTGGGACAGGGAAATCCCGATCAACCAACTCCGGATTTTATCGTTAAATCAATGCAGGAGGAGACTGCCAAGCCTGCTAATCACAAGTATTCTCAGTTTCGTGGCGACCCAGCATTAAAGAAAGCTGCTGCCGATTTTTATCAGCGGGAGTATGGGGTTTCGCTTGATCCAGAGAAGGAAATTGCCATTTTGGGCGGTTCCAAGATTGGGTTGGTCGAGTTGCCGTTTGCGATTTTGAATCCTGGTGACACGATGCTACTGCCAGATCCTGGCTATCCGGATTATATGTCGGGGGTTTCGTTGGCTCAGGTAAACTTGGAGTTAATGAGGTTAAAGGAAGCTAATAACTTCTTGCCTGACTACACTGAGCTGGATCAAAATGTTGTTGATAAGGCAAAGTTAATGTATTTGAACTACCCTAATAATCCGACTGGGGCAGTTGCCACTCCTGAGTTCTTCCAACGAACAGTTGATTTTGCCCAAAAAAATAAAATTGGGGTTGTTCACGACTTTGCCTATGGGCCAATTGGCTTTGATGGGAAGAAACCAATTAGTTTCTTGCAAACACCGGGTGCTAAAGATGTCGGCATTGAAACTTATACCTTCTCTAAGCCATTTAACATGGCCGGCTGGCGAATTGGGTTTGCGGCAGGGAATGCTGACATGATTGAAGCAATCAATTTAATTCAGGATCATTTATTTGTCAGTGTCTTTCCTGCAATCCAAAAAGCTGCGATTACAGCCTTGAATAGTGATCAGCACACGGTTCGGGATTTGGTTGCCCTTTACGAAAAGCGCCGTAATCAGTTCTTCAAGGCGGCTCGGTCAATTGGCTGGGAACCCTATCATTCCGGCGGCTCTTTCTATGCATGGATGCCAGTGCCAAAGGGATACACGAGTGAATCATTTGCAGCCTTGCTCCTTGATAAAGCAGCTGTTGCTGTTGCGCCCGGCAATGGTTTTGGTGAAGGCGGCGAAGGCTATGTCAGAGTGGGCTTGTTGATCGATGAGCCTAGGCTTACGGAGGCGTGTCAGCGGATTGCGAAGCTGAATTTATTTTAGAATTTAGAATCAAACAATTGAGTGTGATTATATACAAAGGTCCGGTACTCAAACTCCTGATTTGGATTTGAGTACCGGACCTTTGTAAATGATTGTTTTGATGCAGCGCATTTGGATCTGCGCTATTTTATTACCAATACCCGAGAATTTTTGTTAACTTGGCGCGATTTAAATCACGTTCGGATACCGTTGCCATTTCTGTTCCATCCAAGCCAGTTGAAGATTTAACGACCGGCTTTTTCCACGTATATTTGGCAATGACATTGCCGCCGCTATCTTGCGCATACATCAAGTCTTCTTGATAGCCCGTGTGATCCAACCCCAGCGTGTGTCCCAACTCGTGGGCGATAACGCCTGTCCAATATTGGTCAATTGAAATCTGAGCGGCTAATTTTTCATCCATATATCCAATTGGGTATTTTGGATCAGCAAAATATGACTTATCCACATAAATTGCCTTGCCATTATAAAGCCCATCCCAATCTTCTTTGGTGCCATTACCAAATTGAATTGTCAGGGTATGGTTAGTCTTGGTCCCCATCTTGAACACGGTGGTTCCCAAAGCGTCGTTCCATTTATTCATGGCATTTTGCGCATAACCGGTTAGTTTGTCAGATGGTACATAAACGGTGGCTTGATTATTCTTAAACATGGAGCGCGGAGAGAAATGCATCACATTGTAACCAAGATCAAAGACGTTTTCGTGGTCAACATAGTTAACCTTTTTGAGACTCCGAATTTGACTATCTGGATTCATATCTGGGGCCTCATTGATGAGCTTAACGAGAGATTTTTGGGACATCGGTTTTGCTTTAGTCGCCGATGTTGTCGAAATTGATTTAAGATAACCATGCCAAATGTATCCCCGGACACTTTTTGAGCGATTATTAACGTAGTAGTAAACGGCCTTTTTCCCGTTAGCCTGCTTAACAGTGACTCGTTTTTGTGCGTAGAAGGTTGTTCGGGGATAATTTTTGGCGTTATGTTTGATTTTGGTTAATGTTGCGTTGCTGTAAATGTAACCTTTGTGAGCGTGATAAGCCTTAACGGGCATTTTCTTTTCGCTGATAACTTTTGCGGACTGTGCCTTTGCATCCACAGTTGTTGTGGCTTGCGAAGTGAGGAGGGCCCCAAATGAAAAGGCAGCAATTAGTAATAGGAATTGATTTTTGAAACACGTCATAAACGCGGCTCCTTTCAAATGCTCAAGCATTATTAATAAATATATCATAATTATATCGCCAAAGCGCTTATGAGGATTAGTAATTATGCCCATGTACCTTATCCGTCGTAATTTCTGCGGTTGGTTCCACGAGATGTGACGTATCCCGATACTCGATTCTGAGATTACTTTCTGCCTTTAGATCAGCTAAAACTTGTTTGTATTTGGCCTCATCATGGACTAATGCCAGTAGTTCATGAGAATGCAGCAATTCCGTGCCAATTTTGCGATTATATAGGAAGAAATAATATTTATCATTGAAATGATTATTCACAATGACCAGCCAATAAAGATTTCGTGGGAGCCTTTTAAAATAGTGATGATATACGTTGATTAACTTTCTTGATTCTGCCAACATCTTTAATCACCTTCAATCCTAAGCTTGATGACCGCCAACTAAGCCAGCGCGATCGATGGCAATACCGCCCTTTGTTTTAGACGATGCTCGAATTAGTGCTTTATAGCCGTACTTTTTTCGAATTGCATCAATGATGTACTCTAATTTTTCGTGATCTAACGTTTGGGTAGGATCTTCAAAAATATTAAATTGCGTTTGCCGTTTCTTGGAAATTCGATTGCATCTGACTCCAACTGAGCGAACGGCGCTGCCATCCCACTTTGATTTCAGTAAGTAACGAACCGCAAATGCAATACTGTCAGTGGAGTTGGTAGCCTCAATGTGCATTTGAGCTGAAAAGTGAGTGCGACCCTGTTTATCGGTAGTGGCCATGCCAATATAAATGCCTACAACTTCTGCGACAACGTCATTCTTGCGCAGGCGGGTGGCGACTTGATCGGCCGTTTCACTGAGAACGGTTAGGAGCTCCGATAATTCAGTATAATCCCGCATCAAAATCTGCGAGTTGCCGTAACCCTTGTTATCAGAACGAGGGAGGTATTTTTTCTCAATCTCTGAATAATCAATTCCCCAAGCATGGTAGTACAACTGTTCGCCCATGATGCCAAACTTCTTTTTGAGCTCTTTAACGTCTGCATGGGCCAGTTCTTTGACGGTATAAATCCCCATGTAATTTAATTTGGCGGCTGTGTGGCTGCCAATTCCCCACATATCTGCCAAGTTAGGAATTTTCCAAACGGTGTTGGGGACATCATCGTAGTTCCAGGTTGCCAGCCAAGGTTCTTTTTTCTTCGCAGCGTTATCGAGAGCTAATTTAGCAAGGAGTGGATTTTGGCCAATCCCCACTGTTGTGATAATCCCGGTCTCTCGAAAGACACGTTCCTGAATTTTTTTAGCAATTTGAATGTTGTTACCAAATAATTTGTGACTGTGGCTAACATCAATAAAGCTTTCATCAATAGAGTAGGGATACCAATCCTTATCATCGGTAAAATGCCGATAGATTAAGTTAATTCGGTAATTAAGGGCAACGTAATCTGCCATATGAGGTTCAACCATTTCGATATCCATGTGATCGTTAATTTCAAATCTCCGTGAACCTAATTTAACGCCATAGTTTTGCTTAGAGTAGGGACTGGCGGCAAGAATCAGGCCGCCGGAGGACTCCTCACGGCTCATGACGGCAATCTTGGCGGCAAGGGGATGAACGCCACGCTTAATTGCCTCGGTGGACGCAAAGAAGGACTTACAATCGATGCACATAATGTCGTGAATAGGAAGAATATTTGAGTTATCAAGAGGTGTCTGCATGTGACTCACCTTCGGATATTTGTAGGAGTAACTAAATAATACGAACATTTGTTTGCGTTGTCAAGAAAAAAAGTGAGCGGATCCAAGCGGTTAGAAACCGGAGCATAAGTCTCCCTATTCCCAAATTCTGGTTTTGAGAATTTGGGAATAGGGTGCTTATGTGTAGGTTTCTGCTTGGAGGAGCAGTCCTAGTCTATGCTGCCTAGAAACTGGAACCTAAGGCGCCTTCTGCAGAAATCTCCGATTCTGGGATTTTTGCAGAATGTGCTTAGGTGGAAGTTTTTGCTTTGCGGAGCACTATTACTCCATATAGTGGAGAAGTACTTAATTTAAAGGGTTGAGCTAGTAGGTTTCTGTTTGGAGGAGCGGTCCTAAAAAAGTGAGCGGATCCAAGCGGTTAGAGATCGGAGTGTAAGTCTCCTCGAATAGAAATCCCGGTTTTGGGGATTTTTATTTGAGGTGCTTACATGCAGATCTCTGTTTGGAGGAGCGGTCCTAATCTATGTTGCCTAAAAAATAAATATGAGATTGTCGGAGATCTTTTTAGGCGGCTTATGGTGGTATATAAGCCCCCTAATTCAGCCTCAGAAGCCCAAAAAAAGCCACCCGCAGTTCTCGTCCCGCAGGTGGTCAATCATTTCATTTTTATCAATTATCAATCAATTTTAAGTTGTAGCAGTAATAATGAATATCATCAATTTTGGAACTAGTCGTCAGTAACGTTCAAGAACACGGCTCCAAGTCCCTTGTCAAAGGTTGCTTTCCAAGTGCCCTTAGTAAGATTCTCTGGTAGGAGGAAGGTACCACTGGATACGCGTTGACCGGCAGTAAGTGGCATGCCTTGTGATTCAAGCTTTTCAACCAGCCAATGGAGTGAATTTAATGGATTGCCAAGGACTTCTGATGACGCGCCGTCCTTTAACTTTTTACCATCATGGAATAATTCACATTTAACATTGGCTAAATCGTCGACGTTATCAAATAATAAATCAGCATCCATTTCTTGACCATAAACAACGAAGCCACCGACGGCTGCATCAGACATGACCATATATTTGGATAGGCTTGGGAACCAGTCACTAAAGCGTGAATCAGGAACCTCAACAGCTGCAGCGACTTTCGTTTTGTGTAGTAAATCTTCTAAAGAATCTTTACTGCTAAGGTCCTCTTTAGCCGTGAACAACATTTCAACTTCAGCGAGTGGTTCCATTAATTCAGCCCTATGTAGTGTGACAGGGGATTGAACAAAATGGCTCTTGACTTGGGCGCCATATAGTGGTGAATCAGAATCAAACATATCTTGCGTTTGCTTACTAGTTAACGAAACTTTATAACCACCGACCGTTTCGTTTTTTAACGCTGTTAACTTCTTTTGCACTCGGTATGCTGAATCCTCATCAGTGACAACGCCATCATAGTCAGATTCTTTTAATGGTTGATGGGTTTGATAAGCGTGGAATAAATCTTTTGCTAATTTAGTTTCTTTTGCTGATAATGTCATAGTTACTTGTTCTGTCATAAGCGTGACCTCCATAAAATTTATATTAAGTCTGTCCTCGCTCCCTTACTTATTAAGTGGGGACAAACAAGTGACGTGAAATATGTGTATGTTGCTATGTTAAGTAATGCTATGTGGGATGTTGCTATGTCGTTAAAACGATGGGAATAAACTTGGCGCTCTAAGTTACTAATCTGACCTGGATTTTCGTTAGAGGTGCTAATCTCCGATTTCATCTGTCCTCACCACCTTTCATAAAATAAATGGGCATTAAATCCAAAGGAAAAAGCGTCCTCAATTATCCATTAACGGATAATTAAAAGGACGCTTATGCGCGGTACCACCTTAATTCGTAATCCTATCGCTAGAATTACCTCACACGTACAGCTTTCGCGATACGCTGACACAATAATGGGTGTACCCAATGTGACCTACTTAATCATTTGGTCGCACAGCTCAGAGATGATAATCATTTAAGATTGCGAATTGCTTCACACCAACCAGCAACTCTCTGATCGCAACGGTTAAATGAATTTTCCCTTCATTGCTTTTTAATTTGAATTTAATGATTGGTAATAACTTACACCCTGATATCTGATTGTCAACACTCATTTTAAAAATTATTCTTTAACGGGATTTTCTCGTAAAACGCGGGCAGGGTTGCCAGCAATAATCACATTGTCACCAAATGATTTGGTAACAGTGGAGTTTGCGCCAACGATGACGTTATTGCCAAGGGTAACGCCGGGAAGAATGACAGAGTTGCCACCGATCCAAACATCGTCGCCAATTGTGACCGGCTTACCCAAACCAACAAATTGAGCACGCTCAACTGGATCAAGGGGATGATAAGCTGAATAAATCTGAACGTGAGGCGCCATCATGCAGTGATTACCAATTGTGACGGGGGCAATATCCAAAATGACGTTATCATAGTTACAAATAAAGTTGTCGCCGACATGAATATTATAACCAAAGTCACACCTGAAATTAGGTTGAATCCATGGGCTCTTGCCAACTGAACCAAATAATTTCCGAATCAATTGTTCTTTTTCAGCACTGGCTGTGTCGTCGAGTTCATTCATCATTTTACAAAGCCGCCGCGCCTTGGTTTCATCTGCAGTAAGCTCGGGATCCATGACGAGATAAGGCTCGCCTGCCAAAAACTTCTCTTTCTCAGTTGCCATTACGGCACCACCTTTTTACTAAATTAATAAAAGTATATCATTTTTTTATCAGTATAAATCATGTTTATGAAGATTTGTTAGGACCAATTGAAAAACAAATTGATGGCCTGAGGGATATCGGGTAGAATAGTGAGAAGAGCTGGTTGCCTAACAGACGCGTTGGCAAGGATAATCGCTGATTTCAGGTTACATATACTTTAGTCACTTCATTGTCGCTTAAACGAAAGGAAAGATATCAATGAAAGCAGTCGTTACAGTAATTGGGCATGATCAAGTTGGAATTGTTGCAAAAGTTTCCCAAAAATTAGCAGAATTAAAGGTAAATATTACTGATATTTCGCAAACATTAATGCATGGCGACTTCACCATGATGTTAATGGGGGAATGGGATGACTCGGCCGTTAATTTTGAGACGGTTAAAGAGGGCCTTGAATCATTAGGCAAGGAAACTGGCCTGGATATTCATATTCAACGACAAGAATTATTTGATGCCATTCAAAAGCTCTAGGAGGTCACAATGGAAACCAAACAAATTTTAGATACGATTCAGATGATCTCTGAAGAAAAATTGGATATTCGAACCATTACAATGGGAATTTCACTGTTTGACTGTATTGACAGTGACGGGGATAAGGCCCGCCGAAAGATTTACGATAAATTAACGACCAGTGCGAAAGATTTGGTGAAAGTCGCTGATCAAATTGAGTCTGAGTATGGGATTCCAATTGTGAACAAACGAATTTCGGTCACGCCAATTTCGATGATCGCAGCCGCTTGCCATGATGATAACTATGTTGCATACGCTAAGACGATGGAAAAGGCTGCCGAAGTTCTGGGCGTCGATTTGATTGGTGGTTTCTCTGCATTGGTTCAAAAGGGTTATCAAACCGGTGACAAGAAGCTGATTGCCTCAATTCCTCAAGCACTGAGTGAAACAAAACGGGTCTGTGGTTCGGTTAACGTGGGCTCAACCCGGGCAGGAATTAATATGGACGCTGTTAAACAAATGGGGCGAGTGGTTAAAGATCTGGCGGCAATTGATCCGGTTAGTTGCATGAGTTTGGTGGTCTTTGCGAACGCTGTTGAGGACAATCCGTTCATGGCTGGTGCCTTTCATGGCGTTGGTGAAGCCGACAAGGTGATTAATGTCGGAATTAGTGGCCCAGGAGTCGTTAAACGCGCACTGGAAAAGGTGAAGGGCGAGTCAATTGATCTCGTTTCTGAGACAATTAAAAAGACCGCATTCAAAGTCACAAGAATGGGTCAATTTGTGGGGAATGTAGCTGCTAAAGCGCTCAATGTGCCGTTTGGCATTGTTGATCTCTCGCTGGCACCGACTCCAAGCCAAGGCGATTCAGTTGCTGAAATCCTGGAAGAAATTGGGTTACAAAGTGTTGGGGCACCGGGAACAACCGCCGCTTTAGCCTTGTTAAACGATGCGGTTAAGAAGGGTGGCGTCATGGCCTGCGAACACGTTGGTGGCTTGTCAGGCGCTTTTATTCCAGTATCTGAAGACAGCGGCATGATTAAAGCTGTTGAACATGGCAACTTAAATCTCGAGAAATTAGAAGCAATGACGGCGGTTTGTTCAGTTGGGTTGGATATGATCGCGGTACCGGGCGATACACCAGCTGAAACCATTAGCGGCATGATCGCTGATGAAGCCGCTATTGGGGTTATTAACAACAAGACAACCGCGGTTCGGGTGATTCCGGCGACTGGCAAGAAGGTTGGCGAACAAATTGACTTTGGTGGTATTTTTGGCTACGCACCCGTAATGCCGGTTAATACGAATAGTCCAGCTCAATTCGTCAATCGGGGCGGCCGGATTCCAGCGCCAATTCATTCGTTTAAAAACTAGTAGGTGCAGGGTCCTGTTAGGTAGCATATCAATTTACGATGGGTAGTAACTTAACGGCTGCTGATTTGTCGACTATTCAAGGATACAAAGAGATGGAGATGTTGATCAAAGGGACCAAGTGAAAAAGCTGAGACATTGGTCGGCAAAGTGCTTATAAATACAGCTTTGTTTTTCATTCTTATATTGACAAAACTTGCGACAAACGGCTGATCCTCGCCATTTAAGCCAGAAAAGCAATGCATTCGGTTTTGGAATACATTGCTTTTTTTGAGCTTAAATTCTGGAAACAAATCGTCTGTTGCCCAGATCTATTCCTGTGATCAGCAGTTGTGATGAGCGTTATACTCACAGTTCTTTCTTCACCACCACACAAGGTACCCCATCCTCCATAAAAGTATTTGAAGCCACATGGTAGCCCATTTTCTCGTAGAACCCTTGGGCTGTAAGTTCGCTATGGATGATCGAATGGACCATCCCAACTTCCTTCGCTTTGGTTTCCATTGCCGTAATGACTTGGCGGCCATAACCCTGACCCCGATAATCTTTTAGAGTTGCCACGCGGCCAATTTTTAAAGTGTCAGGTTTGGGACTTTCGAAACGACACGTTGCGACTGGCTGGTTACCCTTAAATAAAACGGCGTAGATCATTTCTTCGGAATCTTTATCATCAAACTCATCGGTTAGGGCGATTCCCCGCTCTAAAACGAAAACTGACATCCGGATGTAAGTTGCGGCGGCTCTGATGGGTTTGGAACTTTCTACAAATAATCTCATTATTTTCTCCTTAAGAATGACTAATTATGAAAATTATTATAACGAATTTGCAAAGAAAACTGAAATTGAAATGATAAGATGGTAACATTAATAAGTAACGTTTCGCAACTGCGGCTTAAACCTGAAGATTTGGTTAAATATTCAGGGCTGGAAGGTAATTAGTAGCATGTTCTCGCGGAAGTTCGTAAAATAAAACTGAAATTAACTTGCTTAGGGGGTAGGCAGCAGTGATATCACGAAAAGAAAAGTACAAGAAAGATAAAAAAAGTCCACGCCTGAAGCGAATTCTAATTGGAATCCTGCTCGTGATTCTAGGCGGTTTTATTGGGTCGCACATTTATTTTCAAAATCACTTTAAATTTGCCAAAATTAATGACATCAGTGTGTCCGGGTTAACGGTTGCTCAGGCAACAAAGAAGTTGAATAATTCTCACATTGATGAGGATGGCAATTATCTTGTCGTCAAAGATTCTAGAATCAAAGTTAATTCAAGCGATGTTAAGCAATTATTTAAAAATCGTAATTCAATGAGCATGGTTGCTGTGAAAAATATGAGTGTTAAATCGGATGTGTCTGCGAAACAACGGGCTTACCGATTAAACGTGCTCCTGCCTAAATTTGAACAACGAATTGATCAAATTAATCGTACCCGGGTGAAAACGACTGATTCCAAAGTTCTTTTAAAGAATGGTAAAATGGTTGTTAAAGCAGGTAAGGCGGGAAATAGTCTTGATAAGAACAAAATGATCGCGGCATTTAAGAATCAAGCCAAGAATAATCTGTTGATTTCCGTCAAGATGACCAAGGACACCTATGCAACACCCAATAGTACTGCTATTGCCAATCAGAAAAAGCATTTACAAAAGATTTTGGATAATACCGTGACCCTTGCGACCTATAACAAGACTTATCAGTTTAAGGCGAAAAATTGGGTAGCGAATGGTTATCCAACTGAAAATGGGGATTACAAGTTTGATTCGACCAAGATTAAATCATGGGTTGCCAAATTTGCGAATAAAGTTGATACCCTCGGTAAATCAGTTAAAATCACCACTCACCAGGGAACTAAAGTCAAGGTGCCAGGCGGGACTTATGGTTGGCGGGTCAATCAAAAGGCATTGACGAAGAACGTGATGAAGAACCTTCAAAATGGTCGGAAAGCAACGATGAAGTTAAGTCACTATGCACTTGGAACCGGCTATGGGGTTAAAGGCGCGGGTAAGACGTATGTTGCGATTGACTTGAAGAATTTGAAAGAATACATTTATTACAACGGCCAGTTGATCACGACAGTCCCCGTCATGTCTGGAACAATTACCGGTGGTAACAAAACACCGCAGGGCGCTTATTACATCATGTATAAGCAACGAAATACAACGCTCAAGGGTAAGAATGATAATGGCTCGAAGTATGCTTCAAAGGTCAGTTACTGGGAGCCTTTGACGAATTCAGGTGTGGGGATGCATGATTCTCCATGGCAGCCAGCATCAGTATACGGTAATCCAAGTGCCCGTGCGCAGTATCATTCTCACGGCTGTTTGAATAATCCGCCATCAAGAATGCCAACTGTTTGGAAGTACACTCAGACGAATGAGCCAGTCTTTATTTATTATTAATGTGCCAAGCGTTTGATGCAGCCTCAAAAGGGTGAGGATCAAGTGGTTCGTTCTCAAAATAAAAGCCGCCATTCAGACATTCTGATTTTTAAATGTTTGGATGGTGGCTCTTATGGTTGGACATCGATTTGGGACATGTTTCGGCGCTATCACAATTGAATTCTAAATAATTTAAAATTAGCCCCGGTCAAAAACTGATAAAAGTCAGCTTCTAACTGGGGCTGTTTGCATCATAGGTAACAGCTTGCGAGCACCTATGCCTTAGATCTTCATCAACCTGAATTATTTTACTAAGATTTTAATTCCTAAATACAAGTTATAAATAAACATTGCGATATCCACAATGATGACTAGCCCCACCAGGACAATGAATAGGATTGCGATAGATCGGGTTTGATCGCCCACCGTAATTGCCATAATGCCCACCAGCATAAATGTGAGTGTTGATAATACGACTGGAATCAAATGCAATAAAGAGGCGTGCTTTGCCGTTTCATGCATGTTTTGGTTATCCTTACTGATCAACCAGACAATGAATGGAAAGATGAACGGGGCGAAGACGATCGACAAATATGATAATGCATTAACAACTTT
Source organism: Lentilactobacillus dabitei (assembly GCF_019061365.1). Lineage (GTDB taxonomy): Bacteria > Bacillota > Bacilli > Lactobacillales > Lactobacillaceae > Lentilactobacillus > Lentilactobacillus dabitei. The sequence goes on along the minus strand of NZ_JAHPPD010000050.1, from coordinate 2,359 downwards.
GTTTTCTGACATGTCAATTCCTCTCGTTTATTTTGAATACGACTTGTAAACTGGCGCTCTGAAAAGGTCAACGTAGGAACCCATTGCCGAGTAGTCTCTCAGTACGGTGAGCCGTTGATCATTAATGGTCCGATGAGTGATTCCCCAGCCTCTGTCGCTCTGATAACCGTGCTGAGCGTAGGCGTTAAACGTGTAACGACTGCTGCCTTGGATTTTGGCGACTGCTAATTTTTTATAACCTTTCCAAGTGCTTTTAAAGAGGGTATGGGACTTTCCTTTATAAGATTGGGTAACTGAGTATTGATTGATATGGGTGACACACATTTTGCCATCAACGTATGAATACCAGTTCCCACGCCAACTTGAGGGGGTGTAGTTATGGATCTTCCCAACTTTGTAGTAAGTATCTGCGGCTTGGGCTGAGATAGGTGACGCTTGGATACTGGTAGCGGCAAGTGCGACGCCGGCTAAAATGGTTAAAGCGAGCTTAATGAGTTTTTTCAAGGTGAGTGCTCCTAACAGAAAAATTCGAAAGGGTAATTAGAATCAGTGATCAGATTTGAGCTTAGATAACTTTAAAAACTATAACGTTAAACGGGCTAAATTGTCAAATTGAGTTGCTTATTGGTAAGACTTCCAAATAAAAGAATTTCAAAAAATGATTGACAGTCGGTGTTAGTTGGGTGTTTAATGGCCTTGATCAAATAATTTAATCTGTGGTCTGGGGTGCTGGATAAGTCCGGCTGAGAAATACCCATGGAACCTGAATCAGTTAGTACTGACGTAGGAAGACCAATTAGTCAATTTGTGACGATTTTTGCATGGCTAAGGACCGCTCTTTTTGTAGAGGAGGTCCTTTTTTTAATGGAAAGATAAAGTAAGCTGAAGAATCGGTTTGGTTGGTACGTTAGAATTTAGAATAGTGAAACGAGGCGGATATTTGATGAACATTCGATCACCACACTGGGACGTTAGACAGATTATTACGGTGACTTTGATTGGGATTGTCTGTGGGGCAATTTATTTTTACGGCGTTGACACCTTGTACAATGTGACCAAAATTGCGCTGACCCCAACTGGGTTAAGCCCATTTGTCGATGGCTTGTATTCTGGTTTATGGTACATCTCTGCACCTTTGTGTCTTTATTTTGTTCCAACGGTCGGCGCCGGAATTATTGGCGAAACACTTGCTGCGGTTGTTGAAATGTTCTTTGGTGCTCAATGGGGCATTATGACTGTTGTCGTCGGCTTTTTGCAAGGTGTCGGCAATGAACTTGGCTTTTTCCCGCATGGCTATCAGAAGTTTTCGTGGACAAGCTGCTTGTTGGGGGCTTTTGGCGCTAACCTACTAGGCTTTGGCTACAGCTTCCTCACTTCTGGATATAGTCATTATGGGACTGGGATGATTATTGCACTGTTTATGATTTCGACGGTTTCAAGCCTGGTATTTGATGGTGTTTTGGTGAAATTGATTACCCTTAATTTTGATCGGGTATTTGATAAGCTGCAACTCAACAATGTCAGTAAATTAAGCAAATAACGGAGGAAAAGGATGAAATTTACAACGCAGTTACGACAAGAAAACAATTCAGTTTGGCAACAAATTTTTGATTGTCCATTCATCACGGGTTTGACAGATGGTACCTTGGCCCCAGAAGCATTTCGTTATTACTTTATTCAGGATAATAAATATTGTGTCGCTTTTTATGACCTTCATCAAAAAATTGCGGCTAAAATGACGAATCGAGCCCACGCTGATTCGTTAGCCCACTTAGTTGATGTTTGTAACGAGATTAGCGAGCACAGCCCAATTTATGATGAATTGAACTTGACACAAACAGAAATCGATTCGGTGCCGGTTGCGCCAACGGCATATGCTTATATTACTAACATGTATTATCAATTTGAACAGCAAGGTATTGATGCTGGAGAGGCCAGCTTGGTTCCCTGTTATTGGACCTATACAGAGATGTTTCGTAAAATTGCTGAAAAAGGATTTAATACTAAGCCAGTCTACAAAGATTTTATTGATTTTTGTGCATCGGAAGAATTTGGCTCGGTTAATCAGCAAATGCTCAATTTAACTGATGATCTGGCAGAGAATACGGACGATAAGGGCCGCGAGAAAATGCGGCTGGCATTTCAATACAGTAGCGAATACGAATTGCAATATTGGAATATGTGCGTGATCCATGAGCAATGGTTACTGGATCAAGAACAAGAAAAAGTTGCTCGGCCATTGAGATAATGATTTAAACTCGCGAGACTGGGATAAAAAGTAAGCATTAAATAACTGGACGTCTACTTCGTAGACGTCTTTTTGAGTACCATAGAATTATTAATTAAGTATGAGGTGATT